>NZ_DATCMV010000192.1:0-9203 GCF_036563125.1 Microbulbifer sp. | reverse complement strand
ATGCCCATGTCCTTCTGGCGCTGGAACACCTGCTCGCGGTATTTGTCCCAGCCCATATCGAATTTGCCCTTGAATTTTTCACGCCACTCGGCGGTGACGTGATGTGGCGCGTGCATGGCGCCGGGGGCAAAGTACATGAAAAATGGCTTCTCCGGCGCCACCGATTTCGCGAACTTCATGCGTTCAATGGCCCTGTCGGTCATATCCGTCATGAAGTGGTAACCCTCTTCCGGCGACTTGTCCGGTTCCACCGGCACGGTGTTTTCAAACAGCACCGGATAGTACTGGTGGGTCTCGCCGGCATTGAAGCCGTAGAAGTAATCGAAGCCGAGTCCCGTGGGCCAACGATCAAACGGACCGGAGACTGTCGCCTCCCAGTCCGGGGTGTTGTGGTTCTTGCCGAACCACCAGGTGCTGTAACCATTGTCTTTCAGCACCTCCGCCACGGTCGCGGTATCTTTCGGAATGTAGGAGGAATAGCTGGGGAAGCCGGTGGCCCACTCCATCAGGAAGCCGCTGCCCGCCTGATGATGGTTGCGCCCGGTCAGCAGCGCCGCCCGCGATGGCCCGCAGATGGCGGTGGTGTGAAAGCGGTTGTAGCGCAGCCCCTGTGCCGCCAGCTCATCGAGATTTGGCGTCGGGATAAGACCACCGAACGTAGAAGTCTGACCAAAGCCGACATCGTCCAGCAGAATGACGATGACATTAGGGGCGCCCTCCGGTGCCGTGGGTACCTGCTGCCAGCTGGATTCAGACTCCTGGTAGGTTTTGCCAATCTTGCCTTCAAACGGCGACAGGTCGTTGGGCAAATGTTTGCGGTCGGGCCAGGAACCTCCTTCGCGGTGTTTATCTGAATCGGTAATTTGTTCCGTTTCTTTTACCACCTCGTCCATCGGTGATTGCGTCTTTGACGCAGGGGGCGCCGCGTCCTGCGAGCAACCAGCGACCGTCAGAGAAAACACCAGTGCCGATGCGGCAACACCAATTACCTTTGCCATGGACTTCCTCTCCGGCAACATTTTTATCTACCGCTTCAACCCAGGATCACGGCGTGTACCAGATCGGTGAAGACCAGGCCCGTTCGCGAATGGTTTGTTGCAAATCCTTGGGATATTCGACCTTGGCCTTTTTCGCGTCGTACATGCTCCAGCGGCATACCGGGTTTTCCAGTACACGGGCGTAGTAGAAGGCATGTTCTGCGGGATCAAAGTCCGGATCGGTCCAGGTCGCCGCCAGTTGCGCATCGCCCTTGTCGCTACTGATGGAACAGTCTTCCAGATTGACGGTGGCACCGTTGTCCGGGCACTGGTGGGTTTTCGCATCCGGTGAGGCGCCGTCAGAACAGGCCACGTCGTAGGTCATTTC
Organism: Microbulbifer sp.; assembly: GCF_036563125.1. Classification (GTDB taxonomy): domain Bacteria; phylum Pseudomonadota; class Gammaproteobacteria; order Pseudomonadales; family Cellvibrionaceae; genus Microbulbifer. The sequence continues at coordinate 7,838 of NZ_DATCMV010000192.1, read as the reverse complement.
TTCCAGCTTGTCGTCGGCGGTGCGCCAGCCCTTGATGACCTGCAGCCGTGCCAGCGGCGCGCTGTTCGGGTCGCGCTGTGCCCACACCATCAGGGTCGGCGCCTTTCCTTCCGGCGCCTTACCCAGATCACCGCCCTGCGGCACGCCGCTCTGGTAACCCACTTCTACCCAGTTGCTTTTTGTCGCCAGGTCCGCGGGAAAATCGTAACCGGCAAACATTCTGATTTTGGTGCGAGTGCCGCTGGTACCGAAGGTTTCCTTGCGGTGCAGCGCATCCCAGATGCCCTCACGGGTATTGCTCTCCGCCCAGACACCGGCGATACCACCCGGGTTATAGCGCTTGGTGGGATCGTCCTCGGCACTCAGTCCCATGGCTTGGGCCGTCGGGTTCAGCTTCAATCCAAGGCGTACTTCCGGCGTGCCATCGTTAGTCGCGTAATGTCCCTGGAAGTCGCTCTCGGTGGTGTCGCTGGGGGTACCGTTGTGGTTGTCCGTAGATCCGATCATCCCCTGCTTGAAGGGGTTTACACCGAGATTTGCCTGATGGCGCAGGCCAAATTTCAGGCCATTGCGCACCAGTCCATATTCATTGGTACAGCCGACCGTGTTGTCGCCGGTGCACTTCTGGAACACCATCTCAAAGTTACAGGACTCGTCGGAGGTCATGATGCCATCCTGGCACTCGGAGTTACCCTTGACCTGCATCACTTCCACCAGGCGGTCCATGCGCTCGCGCAATTCGACCATATCCTGGGTCCACTCGCTGCCATCGGTATTCTTTCCCCAGTACAGCCGCCCCCAGTAAAAATTCGGGTTGTGAGGAATGGTCAGGACCTGGCAATCGCCACTGCAGTTAGTTTCGAGCCAGCGCAACAGGTCTTCCGGTTTGCCTTCAAACGCGGAGAACACCGTCTGGGGCACCTTGTCACTGCGGAAAATTACATTGCGGTGCATCATGCCGCCACCGCCCTCCGGGGCACCGGCCGAGTATTCGAAAGCGATCAGGGAGGTGAATTTCCCCGGCTCGTAATTTTCCTCCGCCGCCTGCTGGATTCGGGACCAGGGACCGGAAACCGCGTCCACGCAGGTTTTCCCATCCTCACCGCAGATTTCCACCAGGCGTTTTGCCGGTACCTTGGATACCCCGGCAAACACTTCCTGGAAGTATTTCATTTCGTTGGCACGCATTCCTGTACAGGTTTCCGTGTCATACCCCTTCATTTTAGGGTTGGTACAGATCTCGTACTCACCCAGGGCCTCGGCGTGATCGGTAACGGCGACGAAATCCAGTGGCGCAACGATTTTTTTCTCCACACCTGTGGGCAACTTCACCGTCTCGCCCTTGGCAAAGCGATACGCCAAAAATGGGTCATTCAGTGCATTGCCAAAGATATAGGCATCCAGAGAGTAAGCGGTGTGGATGTGCAACTCGCCGAAGTAGGCATCGCGCAGTGGATTGGTGGGGACGCTACTGCTGCTTTCGGTTTCTGCGTCGGTCGTGATGGCGTCTGCTGTGGGCGTGGAATTCTCTGGGCCGGTAGCTGCGGGTTCATCGACCTCTGCGGTCACATCCAGTCCGAGATTTTCATCGGATTCCACCTTTTTGGGTTCATTTTTGCCGCTGCAGGCGACAAGTAAGACCGCCATTAGTAAACAGACCGGGATTCGCATGGGGTTATCCTCTCTCGCCAATTTTTAACAAATCAGGGTGTTCACGGCGTGTACCAGATGGGGCTGGAGAAAGCGCGCTCCTGCTGTACCATCGGCACTTTCTTGTCCATTTCAATCTTGTTTCTCACCTTGTCGTACAGCGTCCAGCGCGGCGTCGGAATCTGCAGTACCCGCACGTAGTACACCGCCTTGTGTGCGGGGTTGAATTCCTTGTCCTCGAAATAGCCGTACAACTGCGCGTCACCGATGTCCTCGCTGTAGGTGGCATTTTTGAGGTTCACGGTGTCGCCCACATGCGGGATGTGACCCTGCCCATCCATCTTGCGGTTGCCGGACCATTTGACGTTGTAGACCTTTTCGTGGGTATCACCATTGCCGTCCACCCAGCCCTTGATGATCTGTACCCGATCAAGGTTCGCACCTTCCGGGTCTTTCATCGCCGCGACCAGGAACTTGATGCGCTTGCCGCCCTTGTCGCCTTTGAGCTTGCCGCCCATGGGAACGCCTTTGGCATAGCCCGCGGCGGCCAGATCTCCTTCGGCATCGGATTTCTCGAAATCAAAGCCGCCGAAGAAGCGCAACGTCATACGCGGGCCGGTGGTGGCAAAGGTTTCCTTGCGCATCATTGCGTCCCAGATGGCCTCGCGGGTATTTTCCGAAGCCCACACGCCAGTGATACCGGAGGCGGCCTGCTCCCACCCCATATAGGTATCCGTAGGACCACTCAGCAACGGAAAGTCCCAGCGGGTCTTGTTGCTGGGTTCGAGTGTTTTGAACTTGCCGAAGAAATTGTCGTCATCTGGGGTGGAAAGACCGGTGTGGGTATCAGTGCCGGCATTGGCACCGTACTGAAACGGGTTTACTCCCAGTTGCTTTTCGAGGCGCATCCCCGCTTTCAGCGCCGGGCGCCAGTATTCGTAGGGGAAGGATCCCGGTGGCTTGGGTTTCAGGATCAGGTTACCCCGGTCCCACAGGTCCCAATTGGCGAATTCATCTTCCGGTGACAGGCTGGGGTGGGACTCGCTCTGCCCCTTGATCTGGGTAACTTCATACAGCGGCTCGTAGCGGGCACGCATTTCCGCCCACTCCCTGGTCATGGGCGAGCCGTCGAAGCGCTTCTCCTCGAACATACGCCCATTGGACATATTGCCGTTGTGCGGGATCGCCAACACCCGGCCGCCGGTCTTGTCTTCGTAGGCTTTCATCCAGGCCCAGAGTTTTTCCGGGTCCTGGGTCTGAAAAGTCGTGAGCGGCAACAGGCCGCGGGTCTTGCTGGCATCGTCGCGGAAGATGACATTGCGGTGCAGGTTGTCGCCCCCATCGGCGTTCACAGTCCACTCGTAGGCGATAAAGGTGGAAAACTCACCCGGCTTGTAGAATTTTTCCGCCGCATCCACGGTCTTTTCCCACGCGGATTTCATCCACTTGGGATCCATGACCTCCTTGGGCAATTTGCCCTCGGACTGCATAACAATCAGCTCGCTCTTGGCATCAGCGGCCTTCTTCTCATCACCCGAATTCAATGCCTCATTCCAGCGTTTGAGGGTTGGATCCGACATCATTTCCGGGTTGCCGGCGATCAGTTCGTTGATTACCCCCATACCATCGGAATGGTCAGTGATCATGAACCAGTCATAGGGCCGGGCCAGTTTGGCCCTGAGCCCGCTATTGGATTTCACCTCTTCGCCGGTGGCAAAGCGGTAGGCATCTTCCGGGGTAAGAATGGCACCATCCATCCCTGCGTCTGCGGACCAGCCGGTGTGAACATGAGTGTCACCGAAATAGGCACGGGTGGGGTGGACAGGAGATTCCACGAGGGCGGTATCCGCTCCGAACTCCTCGCCGATGATTTGCTCTTTCTCCCCGGTACTTTCCGCAACAGGCTTATCCGCCTGATCTACCTGGGGCTTCCCTTCGGCTTTGGTGACTTCCTGCTCTATCTCGATTTCTGCTGTGGCCTTGTCTTCCCTTTCTCCACCGCAGGCCGACAGCGCGATTACCGCCGCGAGTACTGATAGAGCGAATCCTTGCCTGTTCATGGCGTCCTTCCTTGGTGATCCGGTAGTTAAACGTCACTGCCCCGTGCACTTATCGCCGCCACCCATAGGGCAGACCGACGAAAAGTGACGGGGCAGAAGCTGCACAAAAGCGATGCAGCAAAGTCCTAATTCTTAACGCTGGTTAGCGAATGAATTGATCAATGTGCTAATTTCCCCCACCTGCACAGACATACTTTTCTGGACCGGCGGAAACTCTTTAAAGGTCCCGATAAACGCCTTGATCTGCCCACCCGCCGGACCAAGTGTCCAGCTGCGATTTTCAGCCCACTCGTCGTAGCCACGAGCATCGATAAATCGCTCAAACGGATCCAGTTTGAGATTGATGATGTAGGGGCTGGTCAGAGGAATCTGGGTACCGCGGAACCATTCCTCCTGGTCGATGAACAGGAACTTCCAGTCGCCGTAGCGCATGCCGTGAAATGTCGTTTCGGTGAAGTAGTAGAACTCCTTGCGCTTGGTTTTTCCCTGATTCAGTACCAGGTCACTCTGGTCGTAGCCGTCCAAATGCACCTTGAATTTTTTGTCGCCGATCCTGGTCCCGGACAGCAACTTTCCTTTGACGTCTGGTTCCCCAACGAACGACATAATGGTTGGCATCCAGTCTTCCATGGTCATGAACTCACCAGTGGAGACGCCAGCGGGAATATGACCCTTCCATTTGACCAACATTGGCACACGGAAACCGCCTTCCCAACCGCCCACACCTTTTTCGCCGTGGAACGGCTGGTTGCCACCATCCGGCCAGGAGTTGGATGCCGCGCCGTTGTCAGTAGAAAACATGACCAGCGTATTATCGGCAACGCCGAGCTCTTCAATTAGATCCAGCAACGAACCAACGATATCGTCCAGCTCCATCATGCCGTCGGCATAAATGCCATAACCACTTTTACCCTCATACTCCTTGGTCAAGTGTGTTTTGTAGTGCATACGTGTTGTGTTGTGCCACACGAAGAACGGTTTGTTTGCCTTGACCGCCTCGGTGATAAAGCGCTTGGATTGTTCCAGTACTTTCTGATCCAGAGTCTTCTGCAGCTCGGAACCAAACGGCCCCAAGTCCTCGATCTCCTGTTTGCCGCCGGGTAGTGCCTTGGTGTGAACGATCCCCCGCAGCTTTAAACCCAGCCTTTTCTGGGTCTCCTCGTCTCTCGGGTAATCGTATTGCTCCGCATATTCACCGGCATTCAGGTGGTAAAGAATGCCGTAAAATTCATCAAAGCCATGGGCTGTGGGTAAGTGCTCATCCCTGTCTCCCAGGTGGTTCTTACCAAACTGCCCGGTGGCATAGCCTTGGGCTTTCAGCATTTCCGCGAGTGTCGGGGTTTCTGCCCGGAGCCCCTGTTCCGCACCAGGTAATCCCACGGTGCTGAGACCGGTCCGCATCGGGTACTGCCCGGTAATAAACGCCGCCCTACCAGCTGTACAGGATGCCTGGGCATAGTGATCCATGAAGATCATGCCGTCTTTGGCAATACGATCGATGTTGGGAGTAGACCCTCCCATCATGCCGCGGTGATAGGCACTGATATTCCACATCCCCACATCATCCCCCCAGATAATGAGGATATTTGGCTTATCTGCCGCAACCGCCAAAGACGTCGAAAACAGAAGGGCGATCCATACAAAAAGGCGACATATCTTTGTCATAAGAAAGCTCTTTAACATCCAATAAAAGTAAACAATGACAGGTGCGAATACTCGGGTTCAAAAAGTATAGGCACGCAATAACGACTGCAGCCTTGTATGGCGCAGGAGGATTTATTTAATCGAGGGGCTGGAAACAGACCGCGTTTTCTATACTCTTCTGTCCCCGCGCAACGCTCGTCCGGGCTGACGCAAAATTGTTCAAATCGGAATTACGACTCTGGTGTTTCCAATAATTGGGGGGGAACCATGGCTCAAGGCTCTAAAAAGGCCGTTCTTTACGCGATCTGTGTCAATGCCATCATTACGGTATTAAAAGGTGTCGCGGCTCTGGCGACCCACTCCGCCGCGATGATGAACGAGGCGGTGCACAGCTTGATGGATACCCTGAATCAGGTATTCCTGCTCATCGGCCTCAAACGTGGCGGGCTCCCGGCAGATCGGGAATACGCGTTCGGCCACGGGCAAAAGAAATACCTGTGGAACCTGTGGAGCGCCATCGGCCTGTTCTCCATCGGCTGTGGCCTCGGCCTCGCCCACGCCTGGCACGCGTGGCATAACCTGTCACATACCCAGCCACCGGAATCTGTATCCGTCCTGGGGCTGGAAATAGCGCCGGTGTGGATATCGGCGGTGGTGTTGGTAATCGCCTTCGTGCTGGAAGGCTATGTACTGCTGGTGGCGGGTAAAGAATTTCTATCGCGTATGCGCGCAGCGGGCCGGCGCAATCCCTTTGCGTATCTGATGAAGGCGGACGACCCGACACTGCTCGCGGTCCTGCTGGAGGACTCCATCGCCGTCACCGGCGTGATTCTGGCGGCTACCGGTATCGGCATGACCTATTCCACCGGCAATCCCCAGTGGGATATTGGCTTCTCGGTGTTGATTGCGCTGATGCTGGGGCTCACCGCCATCTTCCTCGGCAAGATCAATATGCGCTATCTCACCAGTGTGCGCGACCAGGGCGCTGAGCGCGCCTTTCACGACATCATCAAGAATCACCGGGAAATCGAGCGCTACCACGACCTGCGTTCAGTGATTGTGGACGATACCCACACCGTGGTGGTGGCAGAAATCGAATTGCGGGAAGAGGTATTGATGCGCAACTTACAGCAACGTATTGCCAAGCACGAGCGCGAACTGCTGGAGCGCGTTCCAGAGCACCGCCGCACAGAATCAGTACTGGAGTACGCGGAAACCAGGGCCACCGTTCAGGCGACCCTGGAGGCAACGGAGGAGTTGATTGATGAACTGGAAGCGGAGTTAAAGCAACGATGCCCGCAGGTCTTTCACCTCACCATAGAAATTGACGGCCTAACCCCATCCTCAAAACTAGATGATCCGGGCCAATTCGAAACTGGCCTTTAAGCTGAGCGACCAGAAAAGTACGTGGCGCCGGCATTTCCGGCGCTTTGTCTGAAAATGCTCATTTGGGCGGTAAATTGCCCGCGAATTCGACACCACGGCTTACCCAGCCATCAAGATCCGCCGCGATGGCGTCCTCTTCCACATAGACCATGCCTTTGAGTGGTCGGCCGGTGTAATCCATCGGGCGGGTATAGCGCTCGCTGAGAGCATCGTCATAGTTATCTGGCCCGACTCTCACCATCAGCTCCTGGCCTACCACGCCACAGGCCATATTGCCATTGAGCATAAATGCGAGGCCGCCAAACATCTGCTTTTCAGTAAGCCCCTCATTTTCGTGCAGCAGATCGCGAACTCTTTCCGCGAGATCCTCGCTGTAACTCATAGCGTTCTCCTTGTTAAGACGTCATCCTGGATCCTGTTACAACAAAACTGCTTGTCCCGGTTCGGATAACCGCACCCACCAACCCAACGTTGCCATGTGCCATAACAGGTTTCAACCAGACAGGAAGTAGGTACAACGGCAACACAACGATCGCGCACAGCCCAGATACCACCACATCCATCGGAATATGGAGATTTACACTGATTTTCGCGCCGGGGATTTTCACAAAATACCAATGGGACAGCCGATGTATACAATCGCTGCATAACGATGAGATGCGGGCTGATGTTATCAGCCAGTATTTCGGTATGGCTGTCATGCGTAAAAAGTTATTGCGTTTATAGCATTAAGTTTAGACAAGAATATAAAAATTGCCCGCCGGTTATGGGACACAATCCCGAACATAGCCCCAAAAGCTCCGCTGTCGCGTAAATGTACAGAAGGCGAGCGGGTGAAATTTGCCTATTTACCCGAATAAAAGCTACTTAGCGGGCGGCGAAATCCACTTGGAAATCCAGCGTTGCCAAACTGATAGCCGCTCGACATGCCGCTTCAATTTACCTTGATATTACCGTTTTTGGCCTGTGAATATATTGTGTAAGGCAAAACCACCGTATCGGCCGCCACTGAGAACACCGCATCAACGGCCACCAGTGGTACACCGTTAACCGTGGCCCCTTTGTTTACACTTTCACTTGGCTCACTATTGAGCAAAC
>NZ_DATCMV010000186.1:0-20035 GCF_036563125.1 Microbulbifer sp. | reverse complement strand
TAAAGGATGTAGCTGTGGCCGGTAATCCAGCCGATATCCGCGGCGCACCAGTAGCGTTCGCCGCGGCGGTAGTCGAACACGTATTCGTGGGTCAGTGAGGCGTAGGTGATGTAACCGCCACTGGTGTGCAGTACGCCTTTCGGTTTGCCGGTGGAGCCGGAGGTGTAGAGGATAAACAGCGGGTCTTCCGCTCCCATCACCTCTGCCGGGCAATCGTAACTCTGCGCTGCCACCAGTTCCGCGTAGTCGCGGTCGATGGCCGGGTTCCAGTCAGTGGAATCGTCGGTGTAGTTGAACACCACCACGTTTTCCACGGTGGTTTCCTTGCACAGGGCCACCGCCTTGTCGACGTTCTGCTTCAGCGGCACCGAGCGACCGCCGCGGCGGCCGGCGTTGGCGGTGATCAGGGTGCGGGACTGGCCGTCGTCCATGCGCCCGGCGAGCGCTTCCGGGGAGAAGCCGGCAAATACCACCGAGTGCACGGCGCCGATGCGGGCACAGGCGAGCATGGCGACCGCTGCTTCCGGCACCATCGGCATGTAGATGGTCACCACATCGCCTTTTTTCACCCCGAGGCTTTTCAGGCCGTTGGCAAAGCGGCAGACGTCCCGGTGCAGTTCGCGGTAGCTGATCTCGCGGGAAGTACCGGGCTCGTCACCCACCCACAGGATGGCGGTATCGTCACCGTGTTTTTCCAGGTGACGGTCCAGGCAGTTGGCGGCCACATTCAGCTTGCCGTCGGCGAACCAGCGGATGTGCAGGTCGTCCTTGGCGAAAGAGACATCCTTCACTTGGGTAAACGGCTCGATCCAGTCGATGCGCTGGGCCTGTGCACGCCAGAAAGCATCCGGATCCTGGATAGAGCGGTTGTACATTTCGATGTAGCCGTCTTCATTCAGCAGCGAATGGGCGGCGTAGCTTGCGGGTACGGGATAGATATCTGATTTACTGGTCACGGGTCGGCCTCTCATCAGTGCAAATTCTTATGCTGTGCATTCTGGCACCGGGACTGTGAGAGTTCGTATTAGACAAAAGTCGAAAGGCGGTGGAATAGGAGGACGGGTACTATCTCAGCGTACCAGTTGGGCACTTAGACATTGGTCGAAATTGACTGCCAATTTAGACCAATGGTTAATACCAGAGTGCTCCGCGAAGTTGTTTGCTTGGATCTGCTCACTCCAAACCCAACAAACAACGGCAAGGACAACGGCTATGTCAGTAAAAATAATAAAAAGCAAACTGGCCGGCGCGGTGGCGCTGGCAGCGATGGTGAATGGTCTGCCCGCACTGGCTGTGGCGGAGACCGAACAGATGACCGCAGAGCAGTTGCAGCAGCGCATTGCCGAGCTGCAGGCACAGGTGGATCAACTCGCCGCAAACCAGGCTTCCAGCGATAAGCCGGTGGTGGAAAACCCGGAGCCCCCCAAAACCACGACCTTCGGCAATACCAGTATCCAGATCGGCGGCTACGTCAAACTGGACAGTATCTTCAGTGATTACTCCGATGGCAGTTCCGCAACCGCGGCGCTCGGGGAAGATTTCCTGGTGCCATCCACCATTCCCATCGGCGGTGAAAGCGGTGATGTGCATTACAACGCCCATGCCAAATCCACCCGCCTGTTTTTCAAATCCTCCACCGAGGCGGGCGCCGGCAGCGTGGATACCCATATCGAGATCGATGCCATGGCGGGCAACCAGGGCGACGAGCGCATTAGTAACTCCTATGCCCAGCGCCTGCGCCACGCCTATGTGAACTGGAAAATGGACGATAACCGCAGCCTGCTGGCGGGCCAGGCCTGGTCCACCTTTTTCAATGTGGGCACACTGCCGGAAGGCCTGGATTTCGTTGGCCCTGTGGGCACGGTTTTCGAGCGGCAACCACAGATTCGCTACACCCAGGGGCTCGGCAGTGGCAGTCTGCAGCTGGCCGCGGAAAACCCGGCGACCACGCTCTACAACGGCGCCGAGAATCCCTACGACGACAACAGTCGCCCCGATCTGATCCTGCGTTACGACAACAGCCTTGGTGAGCTCAAATATTCCATTGCCTCCATGAGCCGCGAGCTGGCCTACGATCGCGTGGATGGCAGTAATGAATCCGAGCAGGGCTATGCGATCAGCCTGGCGGGTAAGTGGCAACTGGGGCGCGACGACCTGCGCTTTATGTATAGCTACGGCAATGCGCTGGGTCGTTACCTCGGTTTGAACAGCTACCGCGGTGGCATTATTGATCCGGTAAGCGGCGATATCGAACTGATCGATCAGCACGGTGGGTTTATCGCCCTGCGGCATTTCTGGAGCGACCGCTGGCGCAGCAACCTGGTGCTCTCCGCTACTGCGGCGGACAACCCGGATACGGTGTCCGACATGACGCCGTCTGCGTACCAGAGCTTGCAGCTCAACCTGATGTATTCACCGATACCCAAAATGACGCTGGGTGGCGAATATATTCTCGCCAGCAAGGAAGTGGAAAACGTGAGTGGATTACTGGCGGACGATGAAGGGGAGCTTCAGCGGATGCAGTTTTCCGTACAGTACGTATTCTGATGTTTCCGGGGGCGGGGCGCTCCCGGCACAGATAGGTGCAAGTTCGATTCCGATGATCTAACAATAAATGTGGAGCGAAGACGATGAGTTTTGAGAATAAACAGAAGGCCAGTGATTACTGGCGAGAGAACCTGAAGCTGATGTTCAGCTTGCTGGTGGTGTGGTTTGTGGTTTCGTTCGGCTGCGGCATATTGTTTGTCGACGAGCTGAACCAGATCCGCATGGGCGGTTTCAAGCTCGGATTCTGGTTTGCCCAGCAGGGCGCCATCTATGTATTCCTCGCGCTGATTTTTGTCTACGTGTACAAAATGAATCAGCTGGATCGCAAATACGGTGTGTACGAGGACGATGAGTCCGCAGAGCAGGCCGATGTCGCCGCGGCAGAACCCAAAGCGCAACAACTGCAGGGAGGTCACTGAGCCATGGACGTACAGAGCCTTACTTTCCTGATTGTCGGTGGAACATTCGTTCTCTATATCGCCATCGCCCTGTGGGCGAGAGCCGGCTCCACCAATGACTTTTACGTGGCCGGTGGCGGTGTGCACCCGGTGGCCAACGGTATGGCGACCGCAGCGGACTGGATGTCGGCGGCCTCGTTTATTTCCATGGCCGGCCTGATTTCCTTCATGGGTTACGACGGTGCCGTGTACCTGCTGGGCTGGACCGGTGGCTACGTGCTGCTGGCGCTGTGCCTTGCCCCCTACCTGCGTAAATTCGGCAAATTTACCGTGCCGGACTTTATCGGTGACCGCTACTACTCCCAGGCCGCGCGCACGGTGGCAGTGATCTGTGCCATCTTTGTGTGCTTTACCTATGTGGCCGGGCAGATGCGCGGTGTGGGTGTGGTGTTCTCCCGCTTCCTGGAAGTGGACATCACCACCGGCGTCATCATCGGCATGGGCGTGGTGTTCTTCTACGCAGTGCTCGGCGGAATGAAGGGCATCACCTACACCCAGGTGGCGCAGTACTGCGTGCTGATCTTTGCCTACATGGTGCCGGCGATCTTCATCTCCATCATGATGACCGGCCACGTGTTCCCGCAGTTGGGCTTTGGTGCAACCCTGTCAGACGGCACCTATCTGCTGGACAAACTTGACGGCCTTTCCACCGAGCTTGGGTTTGCGGAGTACACCTCGGGTACGAAAAGTACCATTGATGTGTTCTTCATCACCGCCGCGCTGATGGTGGGTACCGCGGGTCTGCCGCACGTGATCGTGCGCTTCTTCACCGTGCCGAAAGTGCGCGATGCGCGCAAGTCTGCCGGTTGGGCGCTGCTGTTTATCGCGCTGCTATATACCACTGCACCGGCCATCGCCACCTTCGCACGGGTGAACATGATCGACACCATCAACGGCACCGACGGCCAGGGTACGCCACATGCGGAAGCGCCAAGCTGGGTTACCAACTGGGAAGAGACCGGCCTGATCAAGTGGGAAGACAAGAATGCCGATGGCAACATGTACTACTCCGGTGATGAGCGCAACGAGATGACTGTCGACCGCGACATCATGGTGCTGGCAAACCCGGAAATTGCCAACCTGCCGGCATGGGTGATTGCACTGGTCGCAGCCGGTGGTGTGGCTGCCGCACTGTCCACGTCTGCGGGGCTGCTGCTGGTGATTTCGACTTCGATTTCCCACGATTTGCTGAAGCGCAACCTGATGCCGAATATTAGCGAGAAAAAGGAACTGTTGTATGCCCGTTCGGCGGCGGCGGTGGCCATCTGTATCGCTGGCTACCTGGGAATCAACCCGCCGGGCTTTGTGGCGCAGGTGGTGGCGTTCGCCTTCGGGCTCGCGGCCTCGTCCTTCTTCCCGGCGATCATCATGGGGATTTTCTCCAAGCGCATGAACAAGGAAGGGGCGATCGCCGGTATGTTGTCGGGCATCCTGTTTACCGCGGCCTATATCGTGTACTTCAAGTTCATCAATCCCGCGGCCAATACCCCGGATAACTGGTGGTTTGGTGTATCGCCGGAAGGCATCGGTACCCTAGGGATGATCATCAACTTCGCAGTCGCCATCGCCGTGGCGAAAGTGACCCGTGAAGCGCCTAACGATGTTCAGGAAATGGTGGAAAGTATCCGCTTCCCTCGCGGTGCCGGCCAGGCCAGCGCACACTGATCGCGGCTGAATAAGGAATAAAAAAGCGAGCTTCGGCTCGCTTTTTTATTTTCTGCTCGGTACAAAAAGCGGGTCTTCAAGCCCGCCTTGTAGCAGCCATTGATTGGCTTGTCAGCGGCAGCACGACGAGGTTTTGTTACGACCCGCATCCCATCCCATCAAAATCAAATTCTCGGTGCCGCCGGGAAGTCTGATCATCCTTTCCCGTCTGAGGCCGAGTCGCTCCAGCAGTCCGATAGAGGCGCGGTTGTCCGGTGAGGCAATGGCGACGATACGGGTGAGGCCGAGTACAGATTCCCCCCAATTCATCACCGCCTGCGCCGCCTCCAGCGCATAACCCCGACCGCGGTATTCGGGCAGGAAGGCGAAACCGATATCCACATCGTCGAGCCCGTCCCGCTTCAACAGCCCGCACTGGCCGATGGGGGTGCCGTCTTGCAACTCTACCCGATACATCCCGTATCCGCGGTCGCGGTACATGGCGATGGGGCCGCGCTGGTTATAGCCGCGGGCATCTTCCAGTGTGCGCACACCGCGGTCACCGATGTAGCGATGGAAGTCGGGGTCGTTCAACAGTGCCAGGGTGAAATGTGCATCGTCGTCACTGTCCGTGAGTTGGCGCAGTTGCAGGCGTTCGGTGCTCAACAGGTACATGGGAATATCCAGAAAATCAGTCGGCGCCAGAATGACAGAAATTTGCGGACGACAAAAGAAAACGCCCTCGTTTGAGGGCGTTTTCACCAAGGGCGACTGAAAAAAATCAGAAGCGATAGCTGACGCTGATGGAGCCGTGCTCGGTGGTCGGGCGAGCGGTGAGGTTGGCACTGATGGCGATGGCTTCCGCCGCCTGCCAGCGCAGACCGAGCAGGGCACCGGCACCACTTTCAAACAGGCCGACGTCCTTGCTGGCGTAGCTCGGCATCGCATTCATATTGCCAGCCATGGACTTGATCCCCACTTCCACCGAGTCGTTTTCGGTGCCGGTAGTGTCCTCGTACCACAGCTGGCCATAGACGCTGATGCTGTCCCAGTTTTTGTCGGCAAAGGCACCCAAACGCATGGTGGTATAGCGACGCTCCTGATCGCCAAACTGCATACCCAGGGGGTCCTGCTCGACGCCGCCGGCATCGGTGTAGGTGAAGCCCGCGAGCGCATTTTCGGTATAACCGTCCACATCGGCAGTCACCTGGCTAACAGCGGCGAAGGGACCGTAGTGGGCATCGCCCTTGGACATGTTGACGCCGCCCATCAGATCCAGGGTCAGGCTTTTACCGCTGGTGCTGGCCTCCAGGGTGTCATTGAACTGTCCGCCGAGGGCGATATGGCGACCGATGTGATCGTAATCCATATCGGTGACGGTGGCGCTGGCATCCACGAAAAACTCGTTGTAATAGAAGCGGCCGAACAGGCTGTAATTGATCGCGCTGGAGTCGACGTCGCTCTGGTTGTTTTCCAGTGCCGCATCCGAGCGACTGACAGCAAAGCCCAGCTCGGTATTGCTGCGCAGCGCCAGGCTGGCGCCGATCAGGGCAGCAGTCTGGTCACCGCTGGCACTGGCAGCGAAGCTGTTGTCGTAGTCGCTGTTGCCGAATACCCCGGTGACAAACACCCCGGTTTGCGCGGGACGATAGCGGGCGCTGGCCAGATTCTCTTCCAGTGCTGTGACATGGCTGCGCGCCGCCTGCACGCCCATATCCGGCAATTGCCCGGCTACCTGCGCGGCGTTGACCACGCTGGTGTAGTAGTCGGCAAGCATTTCTTGCGCGGCCTGGGTCGGGTGTACCGCATCGTTGAAAATCAGCCGGTCCGCATCTGGGGCGGAGCCGTTCTTGCCATAAACCGGGTGCTCGATACAGCTGCCACTGCCGTCGTAGCAGAACTGGGTCTGCTCGGTTTGCCCGTCAAAACCCAGCGCGGCAGCGTTGGCGATGGATACCTGCAGTATGCCGTTCTGGTCGACCAGCAGAACCCCGTCGATATTCTTGGCGTCGGCGATCAGGGTGCTGTTGAAAAGGTTAACCCCGGCACTGGCCTGCGCCAGAGTGGCGTCGATGGCGGCGCTCAGCTGGGCGTTGGCCTGCTCCTGGGTGATCAGGCCGGCGGCCACTGCATCGGCCAACTGCGCCGCTTGCGGACTGTTGATAACCGCCTGGCTTACCGCGGCGTACATGCCGGGAGTTTTGCCGATATCGGGAACGTTGGAAACCAGAATGTAATTGGCGCCGGCATCGGCGAGTGCCTGTGCGCTGTCAGCGAGCATATTCGCCGCGATACCGACGCGAGCGCCAAACTGCTCCGCGGTGATGGCGCCACCGAGTGTCGCGCTGAAGCCGCTCAACAGGTCATTGCCGCCGCCATTTACCCAGTAGAGTGCCTTGCCGTCGGCGCGGCCACTGCTGGCCTCGAGATAGCCGAGGCCAAGGGGGTGCGGGTTACCGGTTATGCCGGAGTCGGCCACAATGGCGCCGGGCGCCGCGTCGATCTGTGCCTGCAGCCCATCGGCCTGGGCAGTCAGAGCTGCGGCAGTAGCTGTATCACCCGCGGCTTCCGCCTGTGCCGCACCGGCGCGAAGCTGGGCTACCACGGTTGGGCCCTGCAGCAGCAGGCCGAGCAGATTCAGGTCGGCGTATAGCCCAGTGCTGGTATCGCGGGTAGGGTCTGGGAGCAGTGCACTGGCAAAGTTGTGCGCGCTCACGTCGAGCGTGAGGCCATTCTGCTGCAGATACTTCATATAGCTTTCGGTGCCGAGAATATTCAGCAACACATCCGCGGCGCGGTGGCCGCCTACGGCCCAGCCACCGCCGACATTCGACAGGGATGCCTGCACCTGGGCCTGGGCGGCGGCGAGCATTTCAGCTTCCGGCAGGCTCGGATCCACATCCGGCAGGCACAGGTACATACCGGCGCAGGAGGGGGTTACCGGCCCCAGCCCCAGTTGCTGCGACAGCAGGCTGATGGCGGCCTGCTTGTTATCACCGCTGGTGAAGATGCCGGCGTTGCCCACGTCGGTCAGGCTGTCGCCAAAGGCGATTACCTGCGAAAACGGCGATTCATCGGCAGAGACTGCGGTGCTGGCGAAACTGGAAGAAAGAGTGAGGCAGGCGATAGCCGCCGCGAGGCGGTGTTGCTTGATTGGCATGAAGTTTTCCTCTCAACAGCACTCAGACCTCGGATTCCGGCAGGCGGAACGTCGGGTTCAGGCGCTCATCGTTATTTTTTTAAAGTCGTTTTCGAGATTTTTATTGTTGTCGTTTCCGGCCGATGCCGCGGGTCAGAAACTGCTCGATAGTAACCAAGCACAATGGCTATGACTAGCAGTTCATTTACAGTCGAGGCCAGTTTGTGTGACTGGATGGTTTTGGGAACGGCGCTCTCTGCGACTCGCCGCCACAGGCGTTGGCAGTCTCGCAAGCACATCAGCGCACGGTGTGCAGAAACTGCAAATGACGTTCGTACTGGGCGAGAATGTCGGTGAGTAACTGCTCTCGCGTCCATCCCATTACGTCGTAGTCCTGGCCTCCCTCTGACAGATAGACCTCCGCGCGGAAATATTTCTCGGGGTCGCCATCGTCGATGTCATCGTCCAGCGCCTCATCCCGCGGTGCGGCGTCCGGTTTCAGATGTGCCTTGGGGTGAAGACCGTAGAGAAAATCCACTTCCTCACCGTGGAAAACCTCCAGGTAAACGTAATGGTTCTTGCCGTGGACGACGCGGGCGGAAAAGCCGTTCTTTTCCAGTTCACTGGCGAATTCATGCAGTGCCGGCTCACCGGTTTCCTGTACATAATCCTGGACTTCTACCAGCGAGGGTAACTTCAGCAGATTTTTCAGCCGCCGCTGCCAGGACACCGGGTTATGCGCGCTGATCGGGGCGACCACGGCGTTTTGGGAGTCGCGTTTCGCCGTTTCTGTGCGCAGTGCCCGCAGCAGCCCGTAAATGGCCGCAAGCAGAATAATGGAGAAGGGCAGGGCGCTGGCGATGGTGGCGGTCTGCAGCGAGCTGAGCCCGCCAGCCAGCAGCAATGCAATGGCGACCGCGCCGATGATTCCCGCCCAGAAAATGCGCTGCCACAGCGGGGTATCGTCACGGCCGTGGGAAGACAGCATGTTGACCACCATGGCTCCGGAGTCTGCGGAAGTCACAAAGAACACGATGACCATGATCACGGCGAGCAGTGAAAATACCCCGGAGAAGGGGAACTGTTCGAGGAACTGGAACAGTGCGAGTGACTGGTCCTTGCTGACCACTTCACCCAGTGAGGTCAGTCCTTCATCCAGAATCATGTGAATCGCGGAGTTACCAAATATCGTCATCCACAGCAGGGTAACCATGGCCGGCACCAGCATTGCGCCGATCACAAACTCACGGATGGTACGGCCGCGGGAAATGCGCGCGATAAACAGCCCCACAAACGGCGACCAGGACATCCACCAGCCCCAGTAGAGAATTGTCCACCCCCCCAGCCAGTCGGTAGGCGCGTAGGCGTAGAGGTTGAATGTGCGGCTGATAAGCACCGAGACATAGCTGCCGAAGTTCTGCACGAAGGTCTGCAGCAGGTACACGGTACTGCCGAGCAGCAGCACCATAAGCAGCAGCAGGGCGGCGAGGACCATATTCAGCTGCGACAGCCGCTTGATCCCGGTATCGAGCCCCGCGACTACCGAGATGGTGGCAAGCAGGGTGGTGATGACGATCAATACTACCTGCACGGTCGGATTGACCGGCAAACCGAACAGGTGATTGAGGCCTGAGTTGATCTGCAGTACGCCATAACCCAGTGTGGTGGCCACGCCGCACACGGTGCCGAGAATGGCGAACACGTCGACGGCATGACCGACGGGACCATAGATCCGGTCACCAATAACCGGATACAGCGCGGAGCGCAATGTGAGCGGCAGTTTGTGGCGATAACTGAAATAGGCGAGGATGAGCGCCACGATGGCGTAGATCGCCCAGGCGTGGAAACCCCAGTGGAAAAAGGTCAATACCATGGCATCGCGTGCCGCTTCGACGGTACCGGTTTCTCCCACTGGCGGATTCAGGTAATGCATCACCGGTTCCGCGACACCGAAAAACAGCAGGCCAATACCCATGCCGGCAGAGAACAGCATGGCGAACCAGCTGGTGAAGTCGTAATCCGGTTTGGAGTGTTCCGGCCCGAGCTTGATGTCGCCGAACCTGGAGATGGAGATGCCGATGACGCTGAGCAGAATCAGCGCAACCACCAACACGTAGTACCAGCTCAGGTTCTGCACGATAAAGTTCTGCACGCCCTTGAATCGCGCCGTCGCATCCTCAGAATAAAATACCGCATAGGCGACCACCAGGACGAGCACGGCGGTTGCCGTGTAAAACACCGGAGGATTGAAATGGGCCTTTTGGGTGGTCAATGGTTTATCCATGGCGCGGATATCCCCTGGGGTATGCAAGCTTGTCGCTTTCGCGATTCGGTGGCATCGTCCGCCGCCACAGCAGAGAAACGACGACGAATTCATTGAGCATAGTTGATCGAGCACGTTAGTCTTTGCGCGAATATACAGAGTATTTTTAATGTTGATTGTTTCTAACCATATTCGCCTGCCCGATACGGAAATCGAGCTCAGCGCAGTGCGTGCCCAGGGCGCCGGCGGGCAGAATGTCAACAAGGTGTCCAGCGCGATCCACCTGCGGTTTGATGTGATGGCCTCGAGCCTGCCGGAGGAAATCAAGACGCGTGTGCTAGCTTTGCGTGACCAGCGGATTTCCTCCGATGGCATCGTGGTGATCAAGGCGCAGCGCTTTCGCACCCAGGAAAAAAATCGCGAGGATGCGCTGGCTCGTTTGCGGGAACTAATTGCCAGCGTACTGAAAACGCCGAAAAAACGCGTGGCCACCAAACCGACCAAAGGCTCGCGCGAACGCCGCCTACAGCACAAGTCGCGCCGTGGGCAGGTAAAAACCATGCGCGGAAAAGTGACCGATCACTGAATCGACCTACAAAAAATTAATGAGGAGTTAGCATGTCCCAGCGCTATAGCGCCGAAGACCTCAAGCAGTTTGCCAGTGCCCTGTTTGCTTCCACCGGACTTGACGCTACGCGCGCGGACATTATGGCGGATACGTTTCTGCAGGCGGACCTGCTGGGGTTTACCACGCACGGATTGCACCGGGTAACCACCAACCTGCAGTGGCTGCAGTCCGGCGCGTCACGGCTGCACGGCGAGCCAAGCGTGCTGGCTGATCGCGGTAACTGTTTCAACTGGGATGCGGAATTCCTGCCGGGTCCCTGGGTGGTACATCGCGCGATTGACCAGGCGCTGGCGCGGGTACGCGAGCATGGCGTGGTGACCGCTACCATTCGCCGCAGCCAGCATATCGCTTGCCTCGCGGCCTATCTGCCGAAAATTGTCGAGCACAATTGTGTGGGTATTCTGACCTGTTCGACCCCGGCGGAACACACGGTATCGCCCCAGGGCAGTAAAACCCCGCTGTTTTCCGCCAACCCCATTGCGTTCTGTGCGCCCACCGCAGATTTTCCGCTGTTATTCGATATCAGCATGTCGGTAACCGCCGGCGGCTATGTGTCCCGCGCTGCGCGCGAGGGCAAAAAGCTGCCCGGTCAGTACCTAAAAGATCGGGACGGACATCTCTCTGACGAACCCAAGGCCTTTGCCGATGGAGGCAGCATTTTGCCGGTGGGTGGTGCCGATCACGGTTACAAGGGCGCGGCACTCTCCGCCATGCTAGAGGTGCTGTCGATGGCGCTGTCCGGCTACGGTCGTGCGGACGATGTGAGTGAAGACGATGAAGCGAACTCGGTTTTCCTGCAAATTATTGACCCCGCGGCTTTCGGCAGTGAACGGAATTTTTTGCGGCAGACCACAGCGCTACTGCAGTTGTGGGAGCAGTGTGAGAGCGATAGTGATGACCCGCTGCGTGTTCCAGGCAAGCGCGCCTGGCATCTGAGAAAGACACAGCTGGAATCGGGCGTTGCACTGTATCCCTCAATCATTGACGACTTGAAAAAGCTCGCGGAAAAAGCCGGCATTTCAATGCCCGAAGCAATTTCTTGATGGAAAAATGCCATCGGGGCGGGTTGTTCTACCCGCATTTTACGAATTCGGCGCGAAATGGGTCTAGGCTAGGGGAAAAGCTAATTACGAGATAAACAGGGAGGGTTGCGCGCGTGAACGACCTGCTTCGCAAATCCGCACAGGAACTGCTGCTGGGCTATCGGGAAAAATCCATTTCACCGGTAGAGACCGCACAGGCGATGCTGGACCAAATTAAACGCTGCAATCCCGTGGTGAATGCTTTCAATCTGGTTGACGAAGAAATCACACTGCAGTGCGCGCGCGAATCTGAACAACGCTACCAGTCGGGCAACCCGCTTGGGTTGCTCGACGGTGTTCCCGTCGCCATCAAGGATGTTTTTCTTACACCGCAGTGGCCCACCATCAAGGGCTCGCGCACCATCGACCCGAAATCCACGCTCGGCAAGGAAGCGCCCTGTGTGGCGGCACTTCGCCGCAATGGTGCGGTGCCGCTGGGCAAAACCACCACACCGGAATTTGGCTGGAAGGGCGTAACCGATAATCCCGTGGATGGCGTTACGCGCAACCCCTGGAACCCGGAGAAAACCTCTGGAGGTTCCAGTGGTGGCAGTGCCGCGGCGGTGCCACTCGGGATGGGACCGCTGGCACTGGGTACCGATGCCGGTGGTTCGATCCGCATTCCCGCGGGATTCTGCGGGTTGGTGGGTTTGAAACCGAGTTTCGGCGAAGTGCCGCATTGGCCTGCGAGTCCCTTCGGCACCCTCGCGCACGCGGGTCCGATGACCTGGACAGTGGTGGACTGCGCGCTGATGATGAATGTGCTCAGCGAAGCGGACAGCCGCGATACCAATGCCATTCCCCGCCGGAATATCGATTATCTCGCGGAGATCCACGGCGATCCTGCTGATTTGCTGCGCGGGGTACACATCGCATTCAGTGTCACCCTCGGCTATGTGGACGTCGACAAAGAAGTCGAGGCTGCTTTGCGCGCGGCTGCAGAGGTGTTGGCGTCGCTGGGTGCGGAAATTACCGAAGTGGCGCCGGGTTTTGATGATCCCATTGCGAGTTTTGGCCACCTGTTCTACAGCGGTGCTGCCAACGCATTGCGGGGTATCGGCAACAAGCAGCGCGCACTTATGGATCCACAACTGGTGGCCGTTTCGGAAAAAGCTGCGCAACTTTCCATGCTGGATTATCTGGATGCCGTGAATGAACGCATGGCGTTGTGCGAGCGTATGGCGGCTTTCCACAACAAATACGATCTGCTGCTGACGCCGACACTGCCGATCACCGCCTTCAAGGCGGGGCGCGAGGTGCCGGAAGACTGGCCCAGCACCCGCTGGCCGTCGTGGACGCCATTTACCTATCCCTTCAACCTGACCGGGCAACCGGCAATCTCCGTGCCCTGCGGATTTGATGCCGCAGGCCTGCCCATTGGGCTGCAGTTTGTGGCCGCGCGCTTCAACGATGCCGCAGTGCTGCGTGCGGCACAGGCCTACCAGCTGGCGGCACCGCTCACGGATAAACGCCCGGATCTGTTTTTTGAGAATGCCTGGCAAAATACCAGCGCCAAGGTGCACTCGTGAGCCGGCTGGATTTCGATTTTTACGAGTCGGAAGATCCGGTGTGGAATCCCGCGCTGCTCACGATTCCGGTGCCGGGCATTCGCAAGATGGTGAATCTCGCGGCCACCATGAGTGATGTGATACACCTGTCCATCGGCCAGCCGGATGCGCCGACACCGCCACATGTGGTGCAGGCAGCGGTGGATGCGTTAAATGCGGGGCAAACCGGCTACACCATGGATGCAGGGTTGCCAGAATTGCTGGACGCGCTGGCGGAGTATTACGGCGAGCGCTCGGGGCGCGCGCTGACTTCGGAAAATATCCTGATCACCACCGGCGCCACCGAGGCCATTTATCTCGCGCTGACAGCGGTCTCTGCGCCAGGGCGGGAATTTATTGTGCCCGACCCTTCCTTCATGCTATATGCGCCGCTGATTCGGATGAATGGCGGCACCGTGAAGTCTATTCCGACCCATGCGGAAAACCATCACCAACTGGACCCGCAGGAAGTTATCGATGCGATCGACAGTAACACCCACGCGATCATCCTGAATTCCCCCAGCAATCCCACCGGTACCGTGTATCCCCGGGAAACCGTGGAAGCCATCGTGCAGGAAGCCGCGTATCGCGGGATTTATGTGATCAGCGACGAAGTCTACGATCACCTGATCTACGATGAGCGCGGTTATCACAATTACGCCAGCGTGTTGTCCTGCTGTTCCGATCTCGACCATGTGATGGTGATCAGCAGTTTCTCCAAAACCTTCAGCATGGCAGGTATGCGTATTGGTTGGCTGATCGCGAGCCAGGGCGCCATCCGCAAGTTGCGCCGCTACCACATGTTCACCACCACCGTGGCCAATACTCCCTGTCAGTGGGCGGGGGTGGCGGCACTCCAAGGCGACCGCAGTTTTATTGCCGACGTGGTGGAAACCTACCGGAAGCGACGCAATCGCCTGGTGGAGCTGGTGGATCAGACGCTGTTTCTGGAAGGTTATGTGCCCGACGGAGCCTTCTATATGTTCCCTGCATTGCCGGAGGGGGTAAATGGCAACAATGTTGCCCTGAGAATGTTGCGGGAGACCGGTGTATGCACCATTGCCGGTGATACCTTTGGCGAGAGCAGCCGCAATGCGCTGCGCTTCAGCTATGCCACATCCATTGAAAATATCGAGCGCGCGTTTGCGCGGATAATTCCGTGGATGGCGAAACAGGATTTTGCCTGAGCCTGGCTATTTTGCGACGGCGCCCTGTGGGAAATAGCTATTTCGTCTTCGACATCTGTGCGCGCAGCTCCCGCGGCGTAGCGCCAAACCAGTCGCGACAGGCTCTGTTCAGTGCGGATTGTTCGGAATAGCCGAGCAGCCCGGCGATCTGGCTGAGCTTCAGGTTCGGTTCCATTAAATAATCACGGGCCAGCTTCTGTCTTTCCCGACTGAGCAGCTGCTCAAACGTGATCTTTTCTTTGGCGAGCTTTCGCTGCAGGGTGCGCTTGTGCATCGACAGGGACGAGGCGACCGCATCACTGCTGCACTGGCCTGTGGGTAGCAGGCTTATGATCAGGCGAACCACATCTTCTGCAAGGGTATTCGCATTGGGTGCCTTTTGGGCATTCAGGTAGTGCTCCGCCAGCTGCCGGGCCTGATGGTCAACGCTTGCCAGCGGGATGGCGTAAACGGATTCCGGCAGATGAAAGCCATACCAGCTCTGATTGAAGTGCACCGGGCACCTGAATACTTCCCGGTAGGCCTGTTCGTTGCCCACACACGGGTGCATAAAAAAAATGCCCAGTGGCACCAGTTGTTCGCCGCACAGCAATTTCATCACCTGCATGGCATTGGCCAGGCCCAGCTCGTAGGCCTGAACACAGGGGCCTAATTCTTCGTCATCAATACGGTAGTCAAATTTGATCGCCCGCTGCTGCTCGAATTCGCCAAGCGTCGGGTTCAGGGCGAGGGCCGAGCAGTGCAGGTGGAGATAGCGGGCAATATTGTCGACCGCCGTGCCTACGGTGGCGGAACTGCGCGCGATCACGGAAATGGGGCCGAGGATATCCAGCCCCTGGTATTCCGCGAGCTCCAGGCCGAACTCCGGGTAATCCAGTGCGGCGGCGGTGTCCTCCAGCAGCGCGACCATATCCTTGAACATCAGGAACGATTGGTCATCCCGTTGCTCCGCCGGCACTATGCGGTGTCGGGCCAGCAACGGCAGTGGATTACCGCCCCGGATTCTAACCAGCTCATCGTATCCCCACAGGTTTGTCGCCCGGATCAGGCTGCGCATGTGATCTCCACGGGTGGTTATTCGCCGGCCTCTGGTGAATAGGCGTCTGAGAACCTTAGTCGCGATTAGTCAAAAATATGTCGCGATCTGTCAATAATGTCAAACGGGGATGGTTAAATATCAATCTTCCAGGTCATCAATAGATATAAAAAAGAGGCCAACATGACAGCGATACACCATGAGATCATCATCATCGGCGCCGGGCTTTCCGGCATAGGTACGGCCTGCCACATTGCGGCGGAGTACCCGGACAAAAGCATTGCCATTCTCGAACGCCGGGAAAAAATGGGCGGAACCTGGGATCTGTTCCGTTACCCCGGTATTCGCTCGGACTCGGATATGGCGAGTTTCGGGTTCAATTTCAAACCCTGGTATTCCGACAAGGTTCTGGCCAAGGGCAAGGAAATCCGCAATTACGTGTTGGAAACAGCGCGGGAGTTCGGGCTCGAAGACAAGGTGCGCTACGGCCTGAAAATTGTCAGCGCGGACTGGTCCGATTCCAGGCAGCTCTGGACCGTAACGGCGTTGCACGAGGCCTCTGGCGAAACCAAGACCTTTACCTGTAATTTCCTGGTGAACTGCGCGGGCTATTACAACTTCGATCAGGGCTATCGCCCCCATTTCGAAGGCGAGGAATCTTTCAAGGGCGACATCGTTCACCCGCAGCACTGGCCGGAAAACTTCGACTACACCGGCAAGAAAGTTGTGGTGATCGGCAGTGGTGCCACCGCCATCACCGTGGTGCCGGCGATGGCGGAGAAGGCGGCCAAGGTCACCATGCTGCAACGCTCGCCCAGTTACATCATGGCGGTACCGGACACGGATAAGGTGTCCATATTCCTGAACAAATTCCTGCCCAAACGCTGGGTGTTCAAACTGACCCGGCGGCGCAACGTGCTGCTGCAGCGCGGACTGTATCTGGCGTGCCAGCGTTGGCCGAACGCCATGCGTAAACTGCTGTTGTCCCATGTGCGCAAGCGGGTTGGACCGGACTTCGACATGCGCCATTTCTCGCCGAATTACAAACCTTGGGAGCAGCGCCTGTGTGCGGCGCCGGACGGGGATTTCTTTGACGTACTTCGCTCCGGCAAGGCCGATATCGCGACCGATCATATCGACCACTTCTGTGAAGACGGCATAGTGCTGAAATCCGGCGAGAAGCTGGAGGCGGATGCGATCGTGACGGCGACCGGCCTGGATGTGCAGCTGATGGGTGATCTCCAAATCAAGCTGAACGGTGACGTGGTCGATCTGCCGGGAAAAATGACCTACAAAGGCATCCTGATCCAGGATATCCCCAATTACCTGTGGATTTTTGGTTACACCAATGCGCCCTGGACCCTGAAAAGCGATATCGGTGGCCGCTACCTCTGTCGTCTGCTGGCGCATATGCAGAATGGCGGATTCTCTTCGGCGCGGCCGGTGGATGACGATAACAGTGCGAGCGGCAACGGTATGCTGGATGGCTTCGCGCCGGGCTACATGACCCGTGCCAAGGACCGCATGCCACGCCAGGGGCGAGATGGCCCGTGGAAAGTGACCATGCACTACGGCAAGGACAAAAAAATGCTCACCGAGGACCCGGTCGACGATGGCGTGCTGCAGTTTGAAACTGCAGTGGTTGCCAGCGACGCACAGGAACCCGAATTCAACGCCGTGGCATAAATATTCGAGGTAATGGTGTTGTGAATACCGGTGAAAATTTCAAGCCGCCAGTGCTGCTGATCCACGGCATGTGGGGCACCGCGGTGGCGATGACGGAAGTGAAGGCGGCCTTCGAGGAGCAGGGCTATAAGGTGGAGGCGCTGACATTGCCTTTCCATCAGGCCAAGCCGACGTACGACAAGGCCGCCAAGGCCCGCTTGGCTCGCGCCAGCCTGCAGGATTACGTGGACTTTATCATCGCGCGCATGCGCTCGTATGAAGTGGCGCCAATACTGGTGGGGCATTCCATGGGGGGGTTGCTGGCGCAACTGGTGGCCGAGCGGGCGCCCTGTGAAAAAGTGATACTGCTGTCATCGGCAGCCCCGGGCGGAATCAACGGCTGGAGCTGGTCGATGATCCGCACCCTCGGGCGCAACCTGCTGTTATTTCCGTTGTGGCGGCGTGTCACGCAGTTGCGTCTGGGCAATGTCCGCTACGGTATTGCCAATACGCAGAGTACCGCCACCCAGCAGCAGATCTTGCAGCTGTCCACCTATGAATCGGGGATGGCCACCTTCCAGATCGGTATCGGCGGCCTGTTCCCCGATGGTTTTTCCCGGGTCAATGCGGATGCCGTGCGCTGCCCGGTACTGGTCATTGGCGGCAGTGAAGATCGCATTACGCCGATGAAAATCCAGCAGCGCATTGCGGCCATGTATGGGCAAAGAGCGCAGCTGGTGGAAATACCCGGCACCTGTCACTGGACGGTGGGGGGATCTAACTTTCCGAAAATTCGTTCGGCAGTATTTGGCTGGCTGGAGAACCGCGCGATTTAGCCTTGTCTGGTCGGATAGCCCGCGTGCAGCGATCCATGCTGCTGCGGGCAGATCATACGGTTCTTTGGTATTACTCGGCATTACATCGTGGGAATCGGCATGCACTCCATCAGTTCCACGCTGTCGCCCGGGAAAATGCTGAAGTGCGGATGCCCTTCAAATAGCTTTGCCGCGGCTTCGTGAGACTCCGCCTTGATGATCGTGTATCCGGTCATGTTGTTGCGGACGTCGCTAATACCGGTGGGATCAATACGCTTGGTCTTGCCCAGTGGGCCGCCGGATTCGACGAGAATGTCGCTGTGCTTTTCCATCCAGCCATGCCAGGCAACCATGCCTTCCTGCATGCGCTGTTGTTTCTCTTCGTCGGACAGATGTTTCCACTTCTCCATGCTGTCCGGAGTGCCTATATAAATCGCCATAAAGTTTTTCATACGTTTCTCCTTGTGTCGTTTACGTCCAGTGAGGCGCGGTAAATACGCTCAGCCGGCATTGCCACCGGCCTGATTGCCTTCCGCCAGCAGCTCGCGCGCCGGGCGGACTTCCACTGAGCCGTAGCGGGCAGGGGGGATCTTGCCGGCCAGTGCAATGGCCTCATTGAGATCCCTGGCTTCGAGCATGTAGAAACCGGCGAGCTGTTCCTTGGTTTCCGCAAACGGACCATCGGTGATGGCGACACGGTTGTCGCGCACCCGCACCGTGGTCGCGCTGCTGGTTGGCAACAGCGGGCTGCCGGTAATGTAGTGGCCGTTGGCGGTCAGGCGTGCGACACACTCCGTGCACTCCCGATTGAGCACATCCCATTCCTGCTGTGAAAGACGCTCCATGATTTTCTCGTCGTAATAGACCAGGGCAAGGTATTTCATTTACTGTCCCTCCGGAGTATCGGTATTGACCATCCAGGAAATGCCGAAGCGGTCCGTCACCATGCCGAATCCCTTCGACCAGAAGGTTTCAGTAAATGGCATATTGATGGCGCCGCCATCGGCGAGGCCGGTGAACGCGGCGCGGGCGCGCTCGGTGTCCGCGAAACTGACCTGCACGCTAAAGCCTTGGGGCTTCTGGTAGCGGTCGGGCGGCACGTCGCAACCCATCAGCTTCAGTTTGCCGACGGTGATACAGGCGTGGATGATTTTGTCCTGCCACTCCGCGCCGATATCGCCCGCCATGGGGGAATTGCCGAAGGTCATCATCATCTGGATTTCGCCCCCCAGCGTATCGGCGTAGAAATTCATGGCCTCGGCGCACTCGCCATTGAAATTCAGGTGCGCGCAGATACTGGCGGGCTGGCGCTGCAGGCGCGTGTCCAAATTCCTATGTACTTCCAGGCCCTCACCTTCGACAAAATCTTCCATGGTGAACAGCTGGCGCAGTTCCAGTGAAACGTTGCCGTCGCCATCACAGGTGGGCCACTGCTTCACGCGCTCGATGGCTTCGGCTTTCGATTCGGCCTCGAACAGGGTGAAGCCCGCCAGCAATTCGTTGGTCTCGGTAAACGGGCCATCGGTCACCACCGGCACGCCGTCATGGAAATTGATACGGGCGCCGTAGTGGCTCGGTTTCAGACCCATGCCATCCACAAACACGCCGTCTTTTACCATCTGCTCGTTGTAGTGCCCCATTGCCGCCAGTTGCGCCTGGGTGGGCATGACTTCCGCTTCGGTGTTGGCATCGGCTTTGCGCATAATCATGAACTTCATGGTGACGGTCTCCTTGGTTGTTGCCACGTGCTCGGTTCATTAGCTCGCTTTAATAGGTCGCTTCATTAGATAGTCGAACGGGACGGCTGGAATTCGACAGCGGGATGAAAAATTTTTTATTTTTTTAAGTTGGGGTGTCCAGCAGGTCAGCCGGCATCCAGTTCCGCCAGGCGACGGGCGAGAAAACGCTGTTCCGGTCCCTGCTGGGCGAGTTCCAGGGCGCGTTGATAGGCGGTACGCGCTTCCTCAACACGCCCCAGGCGCCGGCACAGGTCGGCGCGGGCGGCGTGGGCCAGGTGATAGTCG
>NZ_DATCMV010000152.1:0-9620 GCF_036563125.1 Microbulbifer sp. | reverse complement strand
TTCTTGCCTTTCTAGCACCATGCGTTTTGTCCGGTAGTCATTCGCAAAGCAAAAAACCGCCCAAAGGCCACTGCTGCTCCAGATTTTGCAGGTGCCTCAGCCTCTCACAGCGTGCCCGGACCTATACTCAGCGGACAAACCTCCCCCTCGTACGCGACAACGACACTCCAACCAAGGAATCCGTATTTTGGATCTGCAGCTAAACGGAAAAACCGCATTTATTAGCGGCTCCACCAAGGGAATCGGCAAGGCCATTGCCACCGCCCTGCTGAAAGAGGGCGCCCGCGTCATAGTCAATGGCCGCAGTGACACCGAATCGCTCGCCGAAGAACTGCGCGCCCACGGCGATGTAATCGCACTCGAAGGTGATCTGGGCAGTCCCGAGGACACCCGGCGCATCTGTGCGCAAATTGATGCGCTCGGTTCGCTGGATATCCTTATCAACAACATGGGAATCTTCGAGCCAAAGCCATTTGGTGAAATCGGTGATGAAGAGTGGCAAAAATTTTTCGATATCAATGTGATGAGCACCGTGCGGCTGTCGCGGCATTTTTTTCCAGCAATGCTGCAGCGGGATTTTGGTCGTGTAATCAATATCTCCAGTGAAGCCGGAATACGTGGCCTGGAAAGCATGGTGCACTACTCCATGACCAAAGGCGCGCAAGTGGTAATCGGGCGCGGTCTCGCCAATTTGACCAAAGGTAGTGGAGCCGACATCACGGTCAACTCGGTGCTGCCCGGCCCCACATTGACCGAAGGGGTAAACACCTGGCTGAAAGAAAGTGCCGCCGTGCAGGGGAAGTCCGAGAAGCAATTTGTCAGAGAGTTTTTTCAGGAAACTGAGCCCACATCGTTGATCCAGCGTTTCCTGCTCCCGGAGGAAATTGCCAGTGTCGTTACGTTTCTGGCATCCCCCCTCAGTTCCGCGATCAATGGTGCCGCGATCCGGGCCGAAGGCGGGTTAATTAAGTCGATCGTCTGATTCCATCGTGCAGCGTTCTTTGTTCATGGTAATGAGGTACCAATATTGCCGATATCGGCGAGTTTGAGTAGGGTGGCCAAATAAGCGGCAAAATCTCGCCAATACAGAGCTTGCCATACAGCATTCAACAGGGGCCTCACTACCACCGATGCGCAAACTTCTCCCGTGTTGCCTTGTTGCATTCCTTGTCATGGGCCTCTTCGAATGGGTACTGACATTGTTACCGGCGAGCGAGGCATCCGGAGCCGCTTCGGTGCTGAGGGTGTTGCTGGCAACCCTGCTGGTGGGGGTTACCAGTTACCTGTTACTTAACCACAAGCGGCAGCTTACCGATCGCCTGGGCACCATGCTGGCGCATCGTGACGCCCTGAATATGCAGTACCAGCAGGAATTGCGCGAGCGGCAAGCGACCGAACAGACGCTGTCGGACCAGCTGCAATTTCTGCAGATTCTCATTGATGCCATTCCCGCCCCGATCTTCTACAAGGATGCCGAAGGTATCTACACCGGCTGCAACCGGGCCTTTGAAGCGTTCCTGGGAAAACCCCGGGAGGAAATCGTCGGGCGCTCCGTTTACGGCGTTTCCCCCGGGCCACAGGCTCAGGTCTACCACGAAAAGGACCTGGAGCTGATGCACCAGAGGGGGCAACAGGTGTATGAATCGTCGGTAGTCTATGCCGACGGAACCCTGCACGATGTCATCTTCAATAAGGCGGCCTACGAGCTGGCAGACGGCCGCCTGGGGGGGTTGATTGGCGTAATTCTCGATATCACCGAGCGCAAGACACTGGAGCGGGAACTGCTCCAGGCCAAGGAAAAGGCGGAGTTCTACAGCCGCTCGAAAACCCAGTTCCTGACCAACATGAGCCATGAAATTCGCACACCGCTCAACGCCATTGTCGGTTTCAGCCAGGTCCTGATACAGCGCAGCCGGAACGGTGACCTGCCGGGAGAGTTCCGGGAATTCCTGGAAAAAATTGCGATCAGCGGTCGTGGGCTGGCGGAACTGGTCAATGATGTACTGGATATCTCACGTATCGAAGCCGGAAAAATTGAAGCGGTAGCGGAAGACGTGCAATTACCGGGGCTGATCAATTGCATCCTGGTCTCCTGTGAACCCCAGGCCAGCGAGCGGTGCCTCACCTTGCGATGCGAAACGGACCCGCACCTGCCGGAATACGTCCGCATCGACCGCGGCAAGCTATCCCAGATCCTGATCAACCTGATTGGCAACGCCATCAAGTTTTCTCCGGCCAACAGCATTATCGACTTGAAGCTAAGCAGACAGGCAGCAGACCGAATGGCCATTGCAGTCGTTGACCGCGGAATTGGTATTCCACCCGAGCAGCAGGCAATTATCTTTGAACCCTTCGAACAGGTAGACAAGACTTTCGACGGGCAATGCCGCGGTACCGGCCTTGGGCTGCCGATTACGCGCAGCCTGGTGGAGCTACTCGGTGGCGAGATCAGCCTCGAGAGTGAGGCCAATGTCGGTACAAGCTTCACAGTGACGCTGCCGCTAGAGGAAGGCAGCCCTGTACACCCTCTCCCCGCGGCCAGCCATCAGACGCTCACCGCACTGAGAGGTATTCAGGCACTGGTATTCGAGGACAATGCGGTCAATCAAATGTTGATGCGCGCTTTCTGTGATGACCTTGGCATTGAAGCAACGTTTGTCAGCGATGGTCGCCAGGGCATCGAAACGGCACGGGAAATGCACCCCGATATCATTTTTATGGATATACAGCTGCCGGGACTCAGCGGTATTGAAGCCACGGCGGAAATCCGTCAGATACCAGAAATCAATAGCACGCCAATCATCGGCCTGTCTGCCGCTGCATTCAGCGAGCAAAAAATTGCCGCGCTCAATGCCGGGATGGACGACTACCTGACAAAGCCCATTATCTTTTCACAGCTGATCTGCGCAATGCAAAAACATCTGGAAATACAGGTGCATTGATATCAACGTTTAAAAAAAGGGCGACCAGTGGTCGCCCTTTTTTATTTTTGGCCGCTTCCAAATTGCGGCCCACTTCTGTCCCTGGTCAATCCATCCTGTGAAAGATCGGATTAGTTCAGATCGAAACGATCCAGAGTCATCACCTTGGTCCACGCGTTGACGAAATCGCTTACAAATTTTTCGTCATTGTCGTTGGTCGCATACATCTCAGCTACCGCACGCAGCTCGGAGTTGGAACCGAAGATCAGGTCCACCGGAGTCGCGGTCCACTTCAGTTTGCCAGTCTTGCGATCAACACCCTGGTACAGACCGTCTTCCTTGAAGGACTTGGACCACTGGGTGTCCATGCTCAACAGATTTACGAAGAAGTCGTTGCTCAGGGTTCCCGGCTTGTCGGTGAACACGCCGTGCTTGCTGTCGTCGTAGTTGGCACCCAGGGTACGCATACCACCCACCAGCACAGTCATTTCAGGCACGCTCAGGGTCAGCAGGTTGGCGCTGTCGATCAGCATATCCACCGGCATCATGTGCGCGTCTTCGCTGTAGTAGTTGCGGAAACCGTCAGCCTTGCGCTCCAGGAATGCGAAAGACTGCACGTCAGTTTGCGCTTGGGTGGCATCGTTACGGCCCGGCTTGAACGGAACAGTTACGTCGTAACCGGCCTTCTTCGCGCCCTGCTCGATCGCTGCGGCGCCGCCGAGAACAATCAGGTCAGCCAGAGATACCTTCATGCCACCTTTGGCTTTGCGGTTGAAGTCCTTCTGGATTTTCTCCAGACGGTCCAGTACGCGATCCAGCTCTTTCGGGTTGTTTACAGCCCAGTCGCTCTGCGGCGCAAGACGCACGCGTGCGCCGTTGGCACCACCGCGCATATCGGTACCGCGGAAGGTGGAGGCGGAAGCCCAGGCGGTACGTACCAGTTGCGGTACAGTCAGGCCGCTCTTCAGCACTTCGGCTTTCAGAGCTGCGATTTCCTGGTCACCAATCAACTTGTAGTCCACCGCCGGAATCGCATCCTGCCACACCAGCACTTCGGCCGGTACTTCGTTACCCAGGTAGCGCGCGCGCGGGCCCAGGTCGCGGTGGGTCAGTTTGAACCACGCCTTGGAGAATGCCAGCTGGAACTCTTCCGGATTCTTGTGGAAGCGCTCGGCAATCTTCTGGTATTTCGGATCGAAACGCAGTGACAGGTCGGTAGTGAACATCATCGGCGCGTGACGCTTGCCTTCAACGTGCGCATCTGGAACAAATTTCACCTGCTCGGCGTTCTTCGGCTCCCACTGGGTAGCGCCCGCCGGGCTCTTGGTTTTCACCCACTCGAAACCAAACAGGTTGTCCAGGAACTGGGACGACCAGGCAATCGGATTCACAGACCAGGCGCCTTCCAGGCCGGAAGTAACGGTGTCTTCAGAGTGGCCCTTGCCACACTTGTTCTTCCAGCCGAAACCCTGCTCTTCGATAGCGGCACCACCCGGCGCTGCACCCACACACTCCTCCGGCTTGTGCGCACCGTGTGCCTTACCGAAGGTGTGGCCACCGGCGATCAGCGCCACTGTCTCTTCGTCGTTCATGGCCATGCGGCCAAAGGTGTCACGGATACGTTCAGCAGCGAGTTTCGGGTCCGGGTTACCGTTGGGGCCTTCCGGGTTCACGTAGATCAGGCCCATGTGGTCCGCAGCCAGCGGCTTTTCCAGGATTTTGCCGTTGAAGCGCTTGTCGTTACCGACCCACTCGCGCTCGGAACCCCAGTAAACAATGTCTGCTTCCCAGTCGTCTTCACGGCCACCGGCGAAGCCGAAGGTTTTGAAGCCCATGGACTCCAGAGATACGTTACCGGCCAGGACCATCAGGTCCGCCCAGGAAATCGCATTGCCGTACTTCTGTTTTACCGGCCACAGCAGGCGGCGGGCTTTATCCAGGCTCACGTTGTCCGGCCAGCTGTTCTGCGGCTCGAAACGCTGCTGGCCACCACCGGCGCCACCACGACCGTCGTATACACGGTAGGTACCGGCACTGTGCCAGGCCATACGGATGAAGAAAGGACCATAGTGGCCGTAGTCAGCCGGCCACCAGTCCTGGGAGGTGGTGAGGACTTGTTGGATGTCTTTCTTGACCGCTGCCAGGTCCAGCTTGCTGAAGGCTTCGGCGTAGTCGAAGTCTTCGCCCATCGGGTTGGACTTCTCTGCATTCATACGCAGCGGCTGCAGGTCGATACGGTTCGGCCACCAGTCCTGGTTGGACATGGCCTCGGAGGTGGGGGCAGCGTTCGCGTTAACGGCAATGGCTGTAGCCAGAGCCACCGCCAGAGAGAGGGATTTCTTGAGCATGGGATTGCGTTCCTTATAGTCTCATCAATCGGACTAGAGCATCCTATAGGGACACGCAATCACGTTGTAATTAGACGTTGTTATCGGTCTTATTAAAACGAACAATCTGATAGCAAAAAATAATAGTCACGCAATATCAGCCTTATAGTGGGCAACAATCCATCGCACAGAAAACCATCAATGCGCCAGCAGACTCGTGAGCGGTATACGGGTGACGACGATGTCTTCCTTGTTTTCTCCGTAGGCCACATACAGGCTGTCGTTCCACACAAGGGATTTGGGATAGCTGAATCCTTTTCGTTTATACAGTCCTTCATAGCGCGGGCCGGCGAGTTGATTGCCCCCTGCGCGCAGCAGAAAGGCCCGATCAAAGATTTTGCCATCGCGGCTGAGTGAAATCGCGAGTGGCTCGCGGACTTTCGAGCTGCTGGGGTTGTTTACCAGGAATACGCTGCCGTCGGGCAGGTTGCCCGCACTCTGTTTGGCGCGGGAGTCCGGCAGGTTGGTCGATTGCGTCTTGGACCAGGTCGCACCGTTGTCATTACTCACCGACGCCAGTACGTGAAAACTGCTCTGCTGATCCCGGAACACCATCACCAGAGCGCCGTCGGCGCGCTGAAAGCTGCTGGGTTCAAGCTCGCGGCTCACGTCGTTCTCCACAGATAAGTTGGCAAACTCCCCGAGCTTCCAACCGGAAAGTGCGGAGGGGTCATCGGTATAAATAGGAGTTGCGCGCAGGCCCGGCTGACGGTGCAGAGCAGTCACAATGCGGCCATTGTGATAGCGGTGAAAGTCCTGTTCGATCACCCCGTCCAGTGGACGACCATCGGCAAAGGTGGGGCGGCCAGTATTTTCCCAGTGTATGCCGTCGCTACTCGACAGCACTTCCACGTGACCGCCGCGGGGCTGCAGATCGTTCGGCCACACATTGATAAACGCGTACAGCGTATCGCCCGCGGACCACCAACCACCGCTGGTGACCACCGCATTGCTGCGTGCTTTTTCCAGTATCCGGGGCTCGCTCCAGTGAAGGCCATCGCGACTGGAGGCATAGAGCACAGCAGTATCCGCGGCATCCTCGTCGCGGGCAGAGCTCTGCCACTGCAGATATATCTTGTTTCCAAAGCTGTACAGCACCGCACCGTGGTTGTACTGACTTTTCCCCTCCTGGCCTTGGTACACGGTAATGTGTTCCACACCTACCGGGAGCTGCAGCCCCATGGTCTCCGGCATTGTGCCATTGAACAGGCCCTCGACGACCGAAAACGGCTGGGCGGAGGTATCAATCGAAGCACCTAGAATTACCGGTAGCAGAAAAGCCCACAACCTTTTTTTTACGTGCGCAGAAGGTGTGATTGCTAAGGTAAATCTCATCGCGACATCCTCGATTGGTTACGAACTCATCAACAACTACCCGCACTGGGGTGCGGTGCTACAGCACAGGTTACAACGCCTGCTTTTTTCTATTCCGCCGATAATCAGACATTGCCGCCGGAAAGTATTACCCCAGCATTCGCAATACTGGTATCGGCTACGACATAGCGATTGCGCCCTTTACGCTTCGCTTTATAGAGTGCCCTGTCCGCCAGCTCGAAAAACTCCGGCGCCGATATATCCGCAGAAAATTCCGAACTCGCCAAGCCCACACTGACGGTCAACGCCAAGCCGTCAAAATCCGTCTGTGCGACTTCACGCACCAATCGCTCCGCCACTACTTGTGCCGCCTGACAGTCGGTGCGCGGCATTAGCAGGGCAAATTCCTCTCCGCCGTAGCGGCAGGCCACTACCGGTTTACGCACCAAGCGCAGTATCAATCGACCGACAGCCTGCAGTGCCGCATCTCCGCGGGCATGACCGTAATCGTCATTGATGGATTTGAAGTGATCAATATCCAGCACCAGCAGTGAAAGTGGTGCACCAGTGATCGTTACGTTGCCGAGCTCCCGAGGCAACCGCTGGTCGAAGTATCCGCGATTGTAGAGGCCGGTGAGCGGATCGACATAACCGCGCTTCTGGATTTCATTAACCCTGGCTCCCAGTGCCAACGACAGCAATACCATCTCCAGCAGGGCACCAAACTGAAAGGCGTTATGGGTAATTGTATTGTGGGGTATCAGGCCAAAGGTTTTCAGCATGTACACGATCACGCAGATAAGTAGCGAGGCCCACCCCACCAGGAAATAGCGTGCAGACAACGAGCCTTTGAGCAGGCTGATAACCCCCACCGCCAGCAGCAAAACCGCCACCACCAGCGTCAGCAGCGCCAGGCTCAGTGTTGTCGGCCCGTAACTGACAAACGGGGAAATGACGGTCAAAGGAACGATGATGTACAGCAGGCCACGGGCCAGGCGATCTGTGCGCGGCGCCAGCACGCGACTGCTGCAAAAGGTACGGGCGAACTGGATGCCAAATATCAGTGTCATCCCCAACAAGATGACCAGGCTCTGGTTCGCCAGCCAGGGGCTTCCGGGCCATACATACTGAAACGATATGCCGTTGTGAACGCCAAAATAGAGCCCGTAGCTGATCGCATAGCCCATGTAATAGACATAGGCCCGGTCGCGTACCGCAATAAACAGGAACAGGTTATAGATAACCAGTACCAGGAACCCGCCGTAGTAAATTCCCATCAGGAATTGCTCCAGTGCCAACTGCGACAGGAATACGGTCGGGTCGCTCACCGAGAGCCCAATATTGAGCGCTCCCTCGCTAGCAAAACGGAAATAAAAGGTACGGTTTGCGTTGGCCGGCAGCGTCACCGGAAACACAAAATCCCTGAGATCCAGCATGCGACTGGCGAACGGACGGCGATCGCCCGTGGCCACCTGCTGCCATTGATCGGAAGCATCCAGATACCAGAAATCCAACCGATCAATCAGCGGGTAATCCTGCCGCAGGATCAGTTCCCGCTGTACCGGCAGCGGATTGTGCAGGGTAACCGCAGCCCAGTATGCCGCACCGGTAAACCCGAAATTGGGCGATCGCCCGTGTAGCGGTTGCAACAGCTGATTTTGATCGAGGGAGAGAATGTCAGTGAAACTGAGCTTTTGATCCGGGTCCTGCACCAGGCGCAGATTGGCCGTCAGTGCCGCCGGCTGTTGCTCCTGCTCAATTACAAATGGTGCAGACTGAGCCAAGGATGCCAGACACAGCAGCGACAGCCCCAAAAACCAGTATTTGACCAGCATTACCATATATCGCCGCCTTACCAGCCATTTCCGCCTTTCCCGCAGGCGTTGACCAGAGTTTATGTTTTGGAGGCAATACTATGATTTCGGGATGCGGTAGAAAAGCGACGATGGCATGTACACCCTCGGCCGCCATGACGGGCAATGACTGCCTGCCTCAAGTATCGCGCGCAGCAAGAGTACCGTAACTCTTGGTGCACCAGAACCGACCTGACGGAAGTGCTGCCTGTATCCCGGCGCACCGTGGCAGCGACAGTTCACTTGTCTGCCCTATATCGAGGGTTGCGCTATCGGGGATAGATTCAGGCCGGCTCCGGCTCGGTAATTTTTTCCAGCAGTTGAGAAGTACTGAAGCGGAAACCCATTGCGCCCTTGAAAGGAGTCCGGAATACAAAGAGGTTGCCCGCCTGCTTCTCGCGATCCAGGTTCCACTCGTTGAGGGACTCTCTGGCACTGGTGACAAACATCAGGTCCATATTAGGGCCGCCGAAGGTAACACAGGTTGGCTGGCTCACTGGCACAGGAATCGCACCGGCCAGTTTGCCCTCGGGACTGTAGCGTTGGATACGCGCACCGCGCCATTGGGCAGACCAGAGGTAGCCCTCGGAATCCACCGTGGCGCCATCCGGATAGGTACCGAACATGGTACGGGCAAAAATTTCGCGTTGCCCCAAATCACCGCGGCGGGCGTCAAATTTGTAGCGGTAAATGACACGGCGCGGGGAATCGGCAAAATAGAAATGGCTGGAGTTGACGTCCCAGCAGCAACCATTGGAAATGTGAACGCCTTTCACCTGCTCACTGACTACACCATTGGGTTCCAGGCAATAGAGCACCCCTACGGGCTCTTCACCGCCGTCTTCAGCCATGGTGCCGGCCCAGAAGCGACCCTGGCGATCGATCTTGCCGTCGTTGAAGCGTACACCGCTACCTTTTTGCAGCAGGGTCTTCTGCCACAGAATTTTGCCGCGGCGGTAGTCAAACAGCGCAAATCCGCTTTCAAAGGCTGCGACAATACAGTTGTCGCGATCGGTGAAGGCAAACGCGCAGAGCCGTTCCGGGGTGTCGAACACCTCGAGTACGCGCCCAGGCCAGCTGAGGCGGTAGAGCTTGCACTCCTGAATGTCCGTCCACCAAACGCTCTGCTCCTTGTGGTTCCACAA
>NZ_DATCMV010000111.1:0-42980 GCF_036563125.1 Microbulbifer sp. | reverse complement strand
GCCAACGAGTTCAAGATTTTCACCAACGTGCACTCCGCCACCGTTGACCCGAAAGCGTTCGACCAGGACAGCTTTGTGGATGTGGAAGGCGACTACTGCATTATTCCGCCGAACTCCTTCGCGCTCGCCCGCACCGTGGAGTACTTCCGTATCCCACGCTCGGTGCTGACCATCTGCCTGGGCAAGTCCACCTATGCGCGCTGCGGCATCATCGTCAACGTGACCCCGCTGGAGCCGGAGTGGGAAGGACATGTGACCCTGGAATTTTCCAACAC
The DNA here is from genome assembly GCF_036563125.1 of Microbulbifer sp. GTDB lineage: Bacteria > Pseudomonadota > Gammaproteobacteria > Pseudomonadales > Cellvibrionaceae > Microbulbifer. The sequence continues at coordinate 42,705 of NZ_DATCMV010000111.1, read as the reverse complement.
CACCAACCTGCCGGCGAAGATCTACGCCAATGAAGGCGTGGCGCAGATGCTGTTCTTCGAGTCCGATGAGATCTGTGAAGTGTCCTACAAGGATCGCGGCGGCAAGTACCAGGGCCAGCGTGGCGTGACCCTGCCGCGGACCTGATGTAACAAAACCTATGACAGACTTCCCCTCCCAAGCCGATGTGCTCATCATCGGCGCCGGCGCCGCCGGCCTGATGTGTGCTTCGGTGGCGGGGAAGCGCGGCCGCAGTGTGCTGGTGCTGGACCACGCCAACAAGGTCGGCAAAAAAATCCTGATGTCCGGCGGCGGCCGCTGCAACTTCACCAATTTGTACACGGCGCCGGACAACTTCTACAGCGAAAATCCCCACTTCTGTAAATCCGCCCTGGCCCGCTATACCCAGTGGGACTTTATCGCCCTGGTGGAAAAGCACGGAATTCCCTACCACGAGAAAACCCTCGGCCAGCTGTTCTGCGACAACAAGTCCCGGGATATTGTCGACCTGCTGCTGACAGAGTGCCGCGAGGCAAAGGCGCAGATCCGCACCCGTTGTGAGATCCAGCGCATTGAACCGATGGAGCCGAAGGGGTTTGAGGTGCACACGTCCCTTGGAAAAGTGGTGTGTGAATCCCTGGTGATCGCCACCGGCGGACTGTCGATCCCCACCATGGGCGCGACCGGATTTGGCTATGACATAGCCCGTCAGTTCGGCCACAGTATCGTGCCAACCCGCGCGGCGCTGGTGCCCTTTACCCTGAACAAGCGTTCTCTGGAGCGGCAGCAGGAGTTGCCGGGGACCTCGCTGGCGGTCACCGCCAGTTGTGGTGAAGGCAGTTTCCACGAGCAGATGCTGTTTACCCACAAGGGGCTCTCCGGTCCCTCGGTATTGCAGATTTCCAGCCACTGGAAAGAGGGCATGCCGGTGGAGTTTGACCTGGTGCCCGGGCTGGATTTGCCCGAGTGGCTTGTGGAACAGCGCGGTGCAAAACCTGAGAGTTTTCTGCATACGCTACTGGCGGAGTTCTGGAGCAAAAAACTGGTGCAGTTTTTCCTGCACAGGAATGGCCTGCAGAGCAAACCGCTGAAGCAGTACGCTGACAGCGAGCTGCGTGAGGTGGGCAAAAAACTGCAGACCTGGACCCTGATTCCCGAGGGTACCGAAGGCTACCGCACCGCGGAAGTGACCCTCGGCGGGGTGAATACCGACGAGGTTTCATCGCGCAGTATGGAGAGCATGAAACAGCCGGGACTGTATTTTGTCGGCGAGGTGCTCGATGTGACCGGTTGGCTCGGCGGTTTCAATTTTCAGTGGGCCTGGGCTTCCGCCCACGCGGCCGGCGGCGAAGTGTGAGGAAAAAACATGGGTGACATACTGCCATTCAAACGCAAGACGGCCTGGGAAAAACACAAGGGCAGCAGCCTTTGTCGCGACGGTTTCCACAAATGGAAAGTCGTGACCGAACGCAAGTTTGATGTGAAGCAGGGAAGGCTGGTAACGGAGTATTGTTGTCAGCGCTGTGGGAAAACCAAGACAGAACTGCTGTAAAAAGCAGATGTAAAAAAGCCGGCAGAATTGCCGGCTTTTTTATTTCAGGATGTGATTTGAGTAGTGCGCTGAATTATTGCTTCGGCGCCGCAACTCCCATCTCTTCCAGCAGGTTATCCGCGTGGTCCACCTTCTCCATCACCCACAGCATGTAGGCAACATCCACATGGATCGCGCGGGTGTTGTCGTTGAAGTCCCAGTCGGCATTGATGCTGTCGTAGGTGCCATCGAACACCAGGCCGATCAGCTCGCCCTTGCCGTTCATGGTGGCGGAGCCGGAATTGCCGCCGGTGATGTCCACGGTACTCAGGAAGTTTACCGGCACCGAGTCCAGGCTCTCTTTGAAGAAGCGACCGTAGTCCTTGTTCTTGATGGCATCCAGCAGGGCCTGGGGAGCATCGAACGGATCTTCACCGGTGTACTTGGCTTCGATACCGCGCAGGGTGGTAAAGGGCACAAAGCGGTCTTTGCCATCGTTGCCATCGGCGGGGCCCTTGATGGTGCCGGCGGGCGGTGTATAGCCTTTCACCAGACCGTAAGTGAGGCGCAGGGAGCTGTTGGCATCCGGGTACACCGGTTTACCCTGCTCGTTGTAGTACGCGATCAGCAGGTCCATGTATTTCGGACGTACCTCCGCGAACTTGCCATCCATTGCCTTGTCTTTCTGCTCGATCGCAAAGCGGTCGTCATAGGTGGCTACTGCCAGCTTGATGAACGGATCGTCGCTCGCACGGAATTCTTCCGGTGACTTTTCCATCCACGCCAGACGGGTTTTGGTATCGGTGAGGCCGGTTTTTTCGTACATGGCCGCGAGCTTCTGCTGCAGCGCATCACCACTCAGGTCGCCAGCGAAATAGCTGTCGAAACTCTCCAGGTGCTGATCCTGCGGCAGCGCGTTGTAACGCTCGATAAAGTAGGTCCAGATGGCCTGGTCCACCGTCGGTTCGAAGTTGCGCTCGATGCGTTGCAGGCTCTCGGTAAAGCGGGTCATGTCGCGCTCTTGATAGCCGGGCTCGCGCTCCATGTTCGGCTTCTGCTTTTCCAGGCTCAGGCGGTACAGGCGCTGTGCGGTGCTCAACATAGCAGAGCGGTTCATGTAACCGAGCAGCAGGTCGCGCTCCTGGGTGGACTGTTGCTCACTGACCAGTTTCTGTAGATCACTGATCACGGAAGCGTATTTTTTGCTGGCTTCCGGATTGGCTTCAATCCATGCCTGCAGGTCCTTTTCCAGCTGCTGTTTGCGGGCGAGCAGATCGCTGCGGTTGTAGCCCTCCATCATACCGGTGAAGTTTTTGGAATAGTTGTTGAGACCGGCAACCAGGCTCGCGTATTTGAGCGCGGCATCCTTGTTGTTTTCGGTGGCCTTGCCAATCACCTCGGACCATTCCGCCAGCACCTTCTGCATGGTGGGGTAGTACCAGCTGAAGTTGTTGCTAACTTCTTCCGCAGTGCGGTAGCGGTTGGTGCTGCCGGGGTAGCCGGCGACCATTACAAAATCACCCTCATCCGGTCCCTTGGTGGCAACCTTCAGGAAATGTTTTGGCTTGTAGGGCACGTTTTCTTTGGAGAAGTCCGCGGGCTTGCCTTCCGGGCTCACATAGGCGCGCAGGAAGGAGTAGTCGCCGGTGTGGCGGGGCCACATCCAGTTGTCGATGTCGCCGCCGAACTTGCCGATGGAGGAGGCCGGTGCATGCACCAGGCGCACATCGCGAATCGCCAGCTGCTTGATCAGGTAATAGCTGGCGCCGCCGTAATAGCTGTACACCTCACAGCGGTGGCCCGGATCCGATTCACAGTCTGCGACCAGCGCTTTCTCCGCATCTTCAATGGCCTTGAAGCGGGTGGCTCCGTCCATGTCGTCGCTGAGCTTGCTGTTGATCTTGTCGGTGACTTCGTTCATGTCCACGGTGACATAGATACGTGAACCGGGGGCCGCTGGCAGTTCTTCGCCCAGGGTTTTGGCGAGGAAGCCGTTGGTCAGCAGGTCATTGTCTTCGGTGGAGTTGTAGGAAATGGAGCCGTAGGCGCAGTGGTGGTTGGTGGCCACCAGGCCCTGTGGCGAAACGAAGGACGCGGAGCAGCCGCCGAGGCTTACCACCGCATTCATCGGGAACTGGGTGAGATCCGTCATGGTCTTCGGATCCAGCTCCAGGCCCAAGCTTTTCAACTTGTCGCCCAGTTCAGGCAACTGGCGCGGCATCCACATACCTTCGGTGGATACATTGTCCGAGGTGCTGGCGGCGGTGCTTTCCGTCGCCGCAGGTGCACTGTTGGTGGACGTATTGCTGTTGTCCGCGGGCTTGCCGCAGGCGGTCAGCAGGGCGATGGTGAGAGCCAGCCCCGCTTTATGTATGAACTTGTTGTCTATCACTGTGATTCCTTGACTGTACGCAGGATTTAAAATGCAGAGTTTAAAAATCATACGGCCACTATCTGCGGCCACGTGGCCCAGATGCTGCCACAGAATCAGAGAAGTAAGAATCCTCGCTGAGATCAGTGGTGCATCCATCGGGATAAGTCAGCCCACAGTGTAGAATGTGTGGCGAATCAGGTAGTTGATGTTGTTATTGAAAACGGGAGACGGCGATGTTCGAAAAACAGGATTTACTGGATATCGCCCGCACGCCCATGCCATTCGGCAAATACGCCGGCCGCCCCCTGATCGACCTGCCGGAAGAGTATCTGTTGTGGTTTGCCAAGAAGGGCTTTCCCAACGGCAGGTTGGGGCATCTGATGGCGATGACACTGGAAATAAAGATTGAGGGTCTGGACGGGCTGATCAAGCCGCTTAAAGCACAGTGAGCCCGTTATAGCGGGCCCACTGCTGAATAAACTACTTGAGGGTTAGCGTTCGTAAACGCGGCGACCGCGACTGTCGTAGTAGTAGCGTCTTTTCTTGTCGCGGTCATAGAGCCAGCCGCCGACACCACCGAGTACTGCACCCGCGGCGGTACCGCCGGGCCGACCACCGGAGATCAGTGCGCCGGTTACCGCGCCTATACCGATGCCGGTACCTACACGGCGATCGGTATCACTCATGGAGGCACAGCCCGCACCGATCACGCTGGTTGTGAGCACGGTCACCAGCCCCAAGCGCTTGATTGATTGCATCTGCATAAATACCCCTTAACTTCGCTCATTTGAGGATCAGCGAGAATGACCTTCGGTCTATCTTCAGCCTGATGGACTGACGCTGGTCGGAGCCAGTGTATGGTCGTGTTTTTGCCACCACAAAAATCTCTTCGGCAGAGATTAGGCGTATGTCGTGCGGCAGCGATGGGGTAAGCTCGCCCTAGCCGGTCTTGAGAATAAAGCCGAACCGTCGCCGAGAAGGATGAAAAAAAGCTATGTCGCAACCTGATCTCACGCTTGTACAGGTGCCGGAGCCGAGCCAGGTGCGCAGCCGGCAGGCCCTGGAGCGGTTGCTGATGGCCGGGGAAGAACTGCTGGCCACCAACCAGTTCGAAGAAGCCAGCGTGGCGGAAATCGCCAGCCGGGCTGAATCATCCGTGGGGACGTTTTACCGGTTGCTGGGAGACAAGGACACACTCTCGCTGCTGCTGCTGCAGCGATTCATGCAGCGGCTTGCGGATGCCACCGCATCGCTGCGGGGCGCCGGGGTAAATTGTCGCGATCTCGGCGAGGGAGTGCGGCTGCTCACGGATACCTATATCGACGTCTATACCGGACGCCGCGGCGTGCTCCGCGCGGTCATTCTGCGCGCTTCCCGCAGTGCCGCCTTCCGCGACCGGGTGCACCAGCTCAATACCCACATATCCACAACCGCCTGCGACTGTTTGGAGCCGTTCCTGGACCAGGTGCTGCACGACAATCCCCGCCAAGCGGTGGCCACCGGGGTCCATATGGTGCTGGGGGCACTGAACCAGCACACGGTCACCGGCACCCTGGGCGGGTTACCGGCAGAATCCCTGCGCCAGGAAATCGCCCGCTTGCTGCTCGGCTATCTGCGCGGTCCGCGTTAAACACGTTAGCAACTCTTTCCTTAATTGGCGTTAATTTCATCTGTGGTGGGTGAATCCCACTTGCACAAGGTGGGAGCGGGGAGTAATCTTTCGGTATCGGAATTCGTATTCCGATTCCATTTTTGGGGTTTACCCGCGGAGCAGATCGGGTCCGTCGGCAGAAATGGAATCCGGATAACCGAATTGGGGCGGGGTTGTTGAAATGAAGAGAGAGCCACTGCATTGAACAGAGGGCGGACCAACCCCAACCCGCAGAAGAATAACAACAGCGATATGAGATCAATCCATGCCGTATTTTTCCCGCGACGGCCGCAAGCTGCACTTCACCGATAGTGAAGGGCAGGGCGAGCCCCTGTTGCTGCTGCATGGCCTCGGTTCCCGAGGCGACGACTGGCAACCACAAATAAATAGCCTCGCCAGTGAGTACCGCATATTGACCCTGGATTTTCCCGGGCACGGTGAAAGTGCGGTAGCGTCCGGGCCTGTCAGCATGGAAACCCTCGCTGCAGACGCCCTGGCGCTGCTGGATCATCTCGCCATTGAGCGCGCCCATGTGGCCGGGCTCTCCCTTGGTGGCATGGTGACCATGCAACTGGTGGCAAGCCACCCACAGCGCCTGCGCACCGCCATCGTGATCAACTCCGGTCCCGGCATGGTTGCCGGGCGCTGGCGACTGAAATTACTGGTGGTGCTGCGCACCTTGCTGATTCGCACCTTGGGGTTGCCGGCACTGGCGAAAAGCATCGCGCCGAAACTATTTCCCGAGTCCGCACAGCAGCCGCTGCGGGAGAAATTCCTGCACAGCATAGCTGCCGCGGATCGCCGCACCTATCTCAAAATCCTGCGCGCAATCGGGCGCTTCAATGTGTGGCCGGGAATCGCCGGCAGCCCGGTGCCGGCGTTGATCATGACCGCGGACAACGATTACACGCCGGTTTCCTACAAGGCTGCCTATGCCGCCACCATGCAAAACGCGCAGCTTTCCATTATCGAAAATTCCGGACACGCCTCCCCCATGGATGCGCCGGAGCAATGCAATCGGAATATCCGAACATTTCTGCGCACACACACCGCGAAGGAGGGCTCCCTGTTGGCGCAGGCAACTGTCGACTGATTTCAACCATAAAAATAGCGAGAGAGGAATTGGGTATGTCTAATAAAAATAATGCGGTACCTGGATTTCAACGGCGTTTGCTGACCCTGGCCATTGCCGGTCTCGGCAGCATTGGTGCGCCTCACGTGGCGGCCCAGAGCGAGTCCGACGGGCGCAATCAGGTACAGGCAATCGAAGAAATTGTGGTGTCCGCGCGTCGGCGCGATGAATCCCTGCAGGAAGTTCCCCAGGCGGTCAGTGCCATCAGTGGCAAGGACATGCTGATTGCCGGTATTTCCGATCTGTCGGATCTGCAATCCCAGGTGCCCGGGTTAACGGTCTATCCCGCCCGTGCCACCAGCTCCACGGTAACCGCGTATATCCGCGGTGTAGGGCAGTCGGACCCTCTCTGGGGTGTGGAGCCCGGTGTGGGTATCTATGTGGATGATGTGTACCTTGCACGCCCCCAAGGTGCCCTGCTGGAAATGCTGGACGTGGAGCGGGTGGAAGTGCTGCGCGGTCCCCAGGGAACCCTGTATGGGCGCAATACCATCGGCGGTGCCATCAAATATGTCAGCCGTCCGATTGGCGATGAAACGGAAGTTGCGCTGAAGACGGCGCTCGGCAGTTATAACCAGCGGGATTTCGCCGCGTCCATCAGTACTCCACTGTCTGAAACGCTATACGCGAGCCTGGCTATGGGTACATTCGAACGCGACGGCTTTGGCAAAAACCGGCTAACCGGGGCGGAGGTTTCCGACAAGCAGTTGTATGCCGGGCGCGCGGTTGTGGAGTGGCGCCCCGATGCCAACTGGTCGGTAAATCTCGCTCACGATGCGGTCTACGATCGCTCCGCCGTGCCAGGTGCACAGCGCATGGTGGTGAATGGCATCGAGTCTTTCTTCAGCGGCGAAGCGCCGCTGCCGGTCAGCAATCACCGCTACGATGTGGACAACGGCTTCGCCAACCAGAGCAACGATACCGACAATTCCGGTACCGCTCTCACCGTCAGTTGGCAGGGCGACGGCAACTGGGCGTTCAAGTCCATCACCGCCCGTCGCGAGGGCGAGTTTAACCAGGCCATCGATTTTGATCTCGGCCCCTATCCCATTGCCGATGTGGACGGAGTACAGCACGACGAACAGCTGAGCCAGGAATTCCAGTGGCAGTACAACAGCGACACCCTGAGTGGTGTATTCGGGCTCTATCTGCTGGACGCAACCGCGGGTGGCGAGGTACGCAACCGCTTCGGCATTCCGACCGTGCTGGTGGCGCCGGCACTGGTGCCGATTATCGGGCCCACCCTCGCCATTTATGGTGCCAGTGGCGGTGAGGTGGAAACCGATGCGGCGGCACTGTTTGGCGACCTCAGCTATAACCTCAGCGACAGCACTGCGCTCAATCTGGGAGGGCGCTTCAACCGCGAGAAAAAGCAGGCGGTGGTACTGAACCAGAATATGGCCGATGAAGATTTCACCATTCCCAACGGCCAGGTCAGTGCGGATTTTGACGGGGCGGAAACCTGGACCGATTTCTCTCCCCGTATCGGTATCGATCACCAGCTGGATGAAACAACGCTGCTCTACGCCAGTTACAGCGAGGGCTTCAAGAGTGGTGGTTTCAACATTCGCGCCAACACCGTGCAGGTTCCCGATTCACAAAATCCCTATAAGCCGGAAGAGGTTGCCAGTTACGAGCTGGGTATCAAGGCGGATATCGGTGACTCCCTGCGTGTGAATGCTGCGGCTTTTTACAGCGATTACCAGGATATCCAGCTCAGTATCTTTACCGGTGTGGATACCACTGGCGACGGCAACAAGGACAGTTTCTTCGGCGATTTTACCAATGCCGGGGCCGGGGTGATTCGCGGGCTGGAACTGGAATACCAGTGGATGCCGGTAAGTTATTTTGCGCTGAGCGGTAACGCGACCTGGCTGGATGCGTATTACAAAGAATACATTTCCGCTGGTGTAAACGTTGCCGACGAGCAGAAATTTACCAATACCCCGGAGCTTGCCTACACAGTCAATGGCGACTTCAGCTTTGCCCTTGGCGAGTTGGGCAATATTGATGCGCGCCTGAGTTACAGCTACCGCGATGACGTTTATCCGACCACGGACCTGAGCGACATCGTATTCCAGGAAGCCTACGGCCTGTGGAATGCGGCAGTGGTGTTCACCCCCGTATCGGAAAATTGGCGGCTGGCACTCGAAGGGCGCAACCTCACCGATGAGGAATACCGCAATACCGGTTATGACCTGCGGGGTTCGGGCTTCCCGATCGTGAGCGGCTTTTACGGTGATCCCAGGGTGTGGGCGCTGCGGCTGGACATCGACCTCTGACATTTTTCCCCGGGGCTGCCAACGGGCGGCTCCCGCTTTAAAAAATACTGAGGGAGAACACTATGCTCGGCCTGATGATGCAGGGGCAGCTGACCCTGACTGGCATTATGCGTCACGCACAGGAGAATTTTTCCGCGCGTGAAATCGTATCCATCACCGCAGACAACCCGCGCCATCGCTACACCTACGGTGATGCTTTCGCACGCGCCGCACAGCTGGCCAATGCGCTGCGGAAACTCGGGGCGCAATCCGGCGATTGTATTGGCACCCTGGCGTGGAATGATCACCGCCACTTCGAGCTGTACTACGCAACCTCGTGCAGCGGCCTGGTCTGTCACACCATCAACCCGCGACTGTTCTCGGAACAGATCACCTACATTATTCGGCACGCGGAAGATCGCTGGCTGTTTGTGGATCCCGCCTTTGTCCCCTTGCTGGAACCCCTCGCCGATGATCTTTCCTGTGTAAATGGGTTTGTGATCCTGTGCGACCAGGCGCGGATGCCGGCAACTACACTGCGCAATGTTTTCTGCTACGAAACGCTGCTCACACAGGAATCCGCGGATTTTTCCTGGCCGGAGCTGGATGAGCAAAGTGCGGCGGCACTTTGCTACACCTCCGGTACCACCGGTAATCCCAAGGGGGTTCTCTACTCCCATCGCGCAATGACACTGCATACCTACGGCGTGCTGATGCCGAATGCGTTTGCGCTACAGGACGATGAAGCGGTGATGCCGGTGGTGCCGATGTTTCATGTCAACGCCTGGTCGCTGCCATACGCCGCGCCGGTCATGGGGGCGAAGCTGGTGTTGCCGGGTCAGAAAATGGGGTGTGGTGAAACCCTGTGTACGCTGATTCGCGAAGAGGAGGTCAATGCGGCGGCGGGGGTGCCGACGGTGTGGCTGGCGCTGCAGCAATACCTGCGCGAAACCGGCCTGGAAATACCGAGCCTGCAGCGGGTCATCGTCGGCGGTGCGGCCTGTCCATGGTCGATCATGCAGGAGTTTGAGGAAAGAAACGGGGTTTACACCCATCACGCCTGGGGCATGACGGAAATGAGTCCCGTAGGCACCTTCAACGGCAGGCTGCCGGAAAGTATTCGGCCGGAGGAGCGCAAGCAGCGGCGGCTGAAGCAGGGGCGCGCGGCATTCGGTGTGGAAATGCGTATTGTCGACGACAGTGGCAAACGCCTGCCCCACGACGGTATCGCATTCGGCGCATTGCAGGTGCGAGGACCCTGGATCTGTGAGCGCTATTTCAAGTCGGACGTTTCCGCACTCACCTCCGATGGCTGGTTCGATACCGGCGATGTGGCCACCATTGATCCCGATGGTTACCTGGGTATCACCGACAGAACCAAAGATGTGATCAAGTCCGGTGGCGAATGGATTTCCTCCATCGAACTGGAAAATATCGCCGTGGCCATGCCGGAAATCCAAGAGGCTGCAGTTATTGGCGTCGCCCATGAAAAGTGGGATGAGCGACCGCTGCTGGTGGTGGTCACCGTGCCGGGTGCTGAAGTGGATACCGCAGAAATCCTGCGCCGCTTTCACGGCAAGGTTGCGCGCTGGTGGATTCCCGACGCCTGCCTGGTGGTCGACGCCATTCCCCATACCGCCACAGGAAAAATCAGTAAAAAAGATTTGCGGATACAGCTGGCCGATTATTGCTGGCCGGAAATGCTGCCGGCATAGCCGGTTGCAAGCCCGAGAAAAAATGATTTTTTGAGTTTTTCGGAAAAAACAATTTATTTCTGCGAGAAAAGTGCCAGGCAATTTTCGGAGTTTTCTGCCGTCGCAGGCAAAACGAATCGAGGAAAATAATAATGAATGCCTTCACCAATATGCAGCAACAGATACATCACCTTCTCTCCCGGATAAAACAAACACTGCTAGTCATCGGTTTGCTCGCGGTTTGTAACCAGGTGGCCAGTGCCGCCGACAGCCAGTCACTGATTCGCGCCATCCCCTCTCTGGGCGGTGCCCAGGTTCAGGGAATTGCCGACACCAACAATACCCAGTCCTGGCGGGGGATTCCGTTTGCGCAGGCGCCAACAGGGGACCTGCGCTGGCGTGCACCGAGAAACCCGGTTGCCTGGAGCGGTGTCCGCGATGCGAGTCAGTTCGGCAGTATCTGCCCGCAGCCCGGCAGCTTTTTCGGGGAGCCGGACCCTACAACCTTTGACCTGCCCATCGGCAGCGAGGACTGTCTCTATCTGAATGTATGGCGACCGAAAAGCAGTGCCGACAATCTACCGGTACTGTTCTGGATTCACGGTGGTTCCAATCGAATGGGGGCGGGTTCGGAGGTGCTTTATCACGGCGGCAACTTTGCGCAGAAAGCCAATGTCGTGGTGGTCAGTATCAATTACCGGGTGGGCAGTCTCGGCTGGTTCTACAACAGTGCCCTGGCAGAAGGCGACCCGAAGGATGACTCGGGGAATTTCGCCACCCTGGACCTGATCAAGGGGCTGGAATGGGTACGGGATAACATCCGCCAGTTCGGCGGCAATCCCGACAGTGTCACCATTGCCGGGCAGTCCGCCGGGTGTATCAATGCCTGGGGACTGCTGCAATCTCCGCTGGCGGACGCGCTGGTGGATCGCATGCTGTGCATGTCCGGATTGCCCAACGCTTACCCGAAGGCGCTGGGTCAGGTGCAGTCCAATGACGTGATCGACGATCTGCTGGTGGAGAATGGCTACGCCGTTGACAAGCTGTCCGCAGCGCAGTTTCGCTTGAACCAGAGTGATGCCTGGTTGCGGAATTTTCTGCGCGGACTGCCGGCGCAAGCCATAGTGCGGCACACACCCAGCCCGGTGGTGATGGGGCACTTCACCGATGGGCACGTGATTCCGTGGGCGGGTTATGCGGATCTGATTGTCGGCGGTTACCACAAGGTGCCGATGATACTCGGCACCACCGGTGACGAAGGCACTTTGTTTGCCGGGGCACTGGCGGGGTATCTGAAACCGTCACTGGCGGAACTCTGGGATATGGCCAATTACCAGAACCCGGAAAACCTCGCGGTTACGGATATCATCGAGCCCGATCTCTACCCGAGCTATTACCCGGTGCACCGTACCCTGAGCCTGGCGGTGGATCTGACCATCGATAATATCTGCCGCTACCTGCGCTTGATGCAGGGCAATATCTATCGCTACAACTTCGACTGGGACGATGCTCCCGAGCCGTGGAAGGAAAGTTTCGGGGCCATCCACGGCATGGATCTTCCGTTTCTGTTCGGCAATTTCCCGGGGCCGGACCAGCCGGATTTCATGCGCTATATGATCAGTGGGCAAAACCAATCCCAGCGCGAAGCGCTATCTGCGAAGTTCATCCAGTATGTCAGCCAGTTCATGCGCACAGGCAATCCCAACAAATGGTTTGATGGTTTGCCAGAGTGGTACGACTGGTCAAACTTCTGGATCTATCAGAAGCGCCTGATTCTCGACAACAATGTGCACACAAATTCCCACGATTTCTGGTTGTCCGATGTCAACGGTGCGCTGAACCAGCTCGGTCCCATCGACCGGCAGCGCGCGGAGGAGCTGATGTCGAATTTCCAGGTGCAGCTGGAAGACGCGGATGTCACCTATCAATAGTGCTGTCGCTAAGCGTATGGCCTGGCAACGTCAGACAGGGTGCGCGGAACGGCGGTGCGGTAACGAAATTGCGATTTGGGGGGTGGGGACGGGACACTATAATGGAATTGTCCCGGGAAGACTCCCCCATCGCAGGACGAGGTGGAGTGCCAAGAAGAAGCGGTCCGTAACGGAGTCTGAACATGCCCGTAAATAGGCCCACAGCGGGTGACCACTGGTCGGAGTGTTGACTTCAGCGAGTGAAAAAGCGGGAAGTTTCAGTCAGCTTGATTGGGTAAAAGGGGCGAGCGGTCGATATTTATCGGCCGCTTTTCTTTTGCGGCTGCCAAATTCATTCAGCGTTGGTGAAGCGTGTCAGCACCGGGCCATACGCAAACTATCGCGCCAGAATCACATAATCCCGTGTGACTCACCTCTCAAGACTGCCTCAGGGGGCTGGTCAACGCAGTCCGAAGCAGAGTATCGTGAAAACCTGATGACACCGCTGTCATATTTTTATTAAAAATGACAGCGGTGTCATTCGGCCCGGGCCATAGACGGGCACCAGAGGTACCTGTTTTTACAAACAGACAAGCAGTACCGGCATGGAGATGTAGTTATGCCGTTCAATCGGGGGCAGCGAAGCCCGTTGAGGTAAGACGGAACACACTCTCCGCTGCCCTCATTGATATCGATCCTGATCAATAAAAGATAACGACAAGGTGAAAATCAATGAAAGGGCTCACACCCAGCCACTGGCGCCGCGCACTGTTAGCGCTCGGCCTTGCCAGTTCCTCCGCCATTGCCGCACCCGGCGCCCCCACCATCGACTGGATGGAAACCAGCTTCGCCGTCATCGAAGTGGACGATGCCGCAACCTCCTACGAGCAGCTGGTCACCATCAACGATTATGCGGAAGTTCCGGTCGCCTGGTCCAAATGGTCCGGTGATCCGGCGACTAGCGCGCAATACCTGTTGAATGGCCAGGTAGTGCTCGAGCAGAGCATCAGTGGCGGCGCCACCCAGACTGGCAGTGCCACTCTCCAGGTTGCCGAAGGCGGCCAGTACCAGCTGCAGGTTGCCCTGTGCAATGACGATGGTTGCGCGACTTCCGCAGCGGTCGACATTGTGGTTGCCGATACCGACGGCAGTCACCTGGATCCGATCACCCTCACCGCGGGCGAAAACAACCAGCCGTATGCCAACGAGAGCGGTTCTGTGGTGGGTACCTACTTCGTGGAGTGGGGTGTTTACGGGCGCAAGTTCTCCGTGGACAAAATCCCGGCCTACAACCTGACCCACATCATTTACGGCTTTGTGCCGATCTGTGGTGGCGACGGTATCAACGACAGCCTGAAAGAGATCGAAGGCAGCTTCCAGGCCCTGCAGCGTTCCTGCTCCGGCCGTGAAGACTTCAAGGTAACCCTGCACGACCCGTTCGCCGCGCTGCAGAAATCCCAGACTGGCCAGAGCTACTCCGACCCCTACAAGGGCAACTTCGGCCAGCTGATGGCGCTGAAGCAGGCATACCCGCATCTGAAAATCCTGCCGTCCATCGGCGGCTGGACCCTGTCTGATCCGTTCTACTTCTTTGGCGATGCGGCCAAGCGCAAAACCTTCGTGGACTCGGTGGAAGAGTTCATCCGCACCTGGAAATTCTTCGACGGTGTGGATATCGACTGGGAATATCCGGGCGGCCAGGGCGCCAACCCGAGCCTGGGTGATGCCGCGACCGACGGTGAAACCTATCGCCTGTTGATGCGCGACCTGCGCGCGATGCTGGACAAAGTAGAGCAGGATACCGGCCGTGAGTACGAGCTGACTTCCGCCATCGGTGCCGGCTACGACAAGATCGAAGACGTGGACTACCTCGCGGTACAGCAGTACATGGACTACTTCTTCGTGATGACCTACGACTTCTACGGCGGTTGGAGCAACGATGTCCTCGGTCACCAGACCGCACTGTACGCGCCGGCCTGGCGACCGGATACCGACTACACCACCCACAACGGCATCCAGGAACTGCTGGGCCTCGGTGTAGAGCCGGGCAAACTGGTTGTTGGTGCCGCCATGTACGGCCGCGGCTGGACCGGGGTTTCCGGCTGGACCGGCAGCGACCACATGACCGGTACCGCTACCGGCAAAGTGGCCGGCACCTGGGAAGCGGGCGTAGTGGACTACCGCGATATCGTGGGTCGTATTGCGACTGGTGAGTGGGAGGAGTACTACGATGCAACCGCAGAAGCTCCCTACATCTTCAAGCCCAGCACTGGTGACCTGATCACCTATGACAACCACCGTTCCGTCCTGGCCAAGGGCGCCTATGTGCAGTCCAACAACCTGGCCGGTTTGTTCTCCTGGGAGATCGACGCGGACAACGGCGACATCCTCAACGCCATGCACGAGAGCCTCGGCCACGGCGACGGTCCTGGCAACCGCCCCCCGATCGCGCGTGCCGGTGGTAACCAGAGCGTGGACAGCGGTGCCGTAGTAACCCTGGACGGCAGCAATTCCAGCGACCTGGATGGCGACCCGTTGACCTACAGCTGGACCCAAATTTCCGGTCCCGCGGTTAGCCTGCAAAACGCCACCAGTGCGTCTGCCAGCTTCACCGCGCCGAGCGTCACTGCCGACCAGGCACTGGAGTTCGCACTGACCGTCACCGATACCAGCGAGGCCAGCGACACCGACCTGGTCATCGTCACCGTCGTGGCGCCCCAGCAAAACCGCGCCCCCAGCGCCAATGCCGGTGCCGACCAGATGGTGGTAACTCCGTCTACCGTCACCCTGAACGGCAGTGACTCCAGTGATCCCGATGGTGATGCGCTGAGCTACAGCTGGACCCAGGTCAGCGGTACCCCGGTTTCCCTGAGCAGTGCGACTTCGGTCAACCCGAGCTTCGCCGCCGCGCAGGTGAGCGCCGAGGAAGAGCTGGTGTTTGAGCTGAGCGTAAGCGACGGCAGCCTGAGCGACGATACCCCGGATCAGGTCAGCATCTTCCTGTTGCCCGACAACACCGCGCCGGAAGTGACCCTGCCGGGTGCGATCACTGTCGTTGAAGGGGAAAGCTTCACTGTGACCGCCACTGGTACCGATGCCGACGGCGATGTGCTGAGCTACAGCTGGTCCGGCATGGCCACAGGCTCCGGAGCCTCCATTGCCATCACCGCCCCCCAGGTGAGCGCGGACTCTGTGTTCGATCTGACCGTCACCGTCAGCGATGGCATCGACAGCGCGAGTGCGACTGTCCCGGTTACCGTGACCAACGTACCGGACGACAACGAGTGCAGCGCCACCGATCCGAACGCCGGCAGTTATCCCGCCTGGCAATCCGGCAGCACCTATCTCGGTGGCAACAAGGTGAGCCATCAGGATCTGGTGTGGGAAGCCAAGTACTGGACCCAGCAGGAGCCGGGATTCACTTCCGCCGACTGGAAACTGTTTAGCAACGTGGAAACCCCGTGGAACGCCAGCACAGCCTACAACGGCGGTGCCGAAGTGAACCATGAAGGTACACGTTACCGCGCCCAGTGGTGGACCCAGGGCGACGAGCCCGGTGTGAACAGCGTGTGGGTGGTAATCGGACCCGCAACCTGCAACTAAGCATTAGTGCAAACCACAGAGGGCGCAATCGCGCCCTCTGTCTTTTTCCTTTCTTTTTGTTCCGAATTAATAACGCGAATAAAGGAATTCATCATGAAAAAAGGTCTGTTGGGCATTATCGCCCTGGGACTGCTTTCCGTGGAGGCCGCTGCGGTAGACTGCAGTGCACGCCCGAACTGGGAGAGCAGTGCGATCTATGTGGGCGGCAACACCGTTCAGCATCTGGGTAACGGCTACACCGCCAACTATTGGACCCAGAACAACAACCCAGCCACCAACTCTGGCACATGGGCATACTGGAAATACGACGGCGCCTGTGACGGCAGTTCCTCCAGCTCCTCGTCCAGTTCTTCCAGTTCCTCGTCGAGCTCCTCCAGTTCATCCTCTTCCAGTTCTTCCTCCAGCTCGTCTTCCTCTTCCAGCTCGGGCGGTGGTTCCGGTGGCGGTGCCTGCACTTCGCTGCAGTATGTTGCCGGTACCAGCTATACGGCCGGCCAGCAGGTGCAGAACGTCGGTCTGGAATTCCAGTGCAATATCGCCGGTTGGTGCTCTTCAAGTGCCGCCTGGGCCTATGAGCCCGGCGTCGGCGCCCACTGGCAGGACGCGTGGAGTCAGGTCGGTGACTGCGGTTCGTCCTCCAGCTCGTCCAGCGGTGGTTCCAGCTCTTCTTCCGGTTCTTCTTCCAGCAGCGGTTCTTCCAGTTCCTCCGGCAGCTCTTCAGGTGGCAATAGTGGTCTGCTGCCGAAGCACGCGCTGGTGGGTTACTGGCACAATTTCAACAACGGTTCCGGTCTGTACCGCATTGCTGAAGTGTCCGATGTGTGGGATGTGATTGTGGTGGCCTTCGCGGACGATGCGGGCAACGGCAGCGTTGCATTCACTCTCGATGCGGGTCTCGACAAGCAGCAGTTTATTGCCGACGTCGCCGCCAAACGTGCCGCTGGCAAGATTGTGATCCTGTCTTTCGGTGGCGAAAAAGGCACCGTTACCCTGAACACCGACAGCAACGTGGCCAACTTCGTCAACAGCACCGCGGCGATCATCGACGAGTACGGCTTTGACGGCATCGACATCGACCTGGAATCCGGCGCTGGCGTCATGCACGGTGCACCGGTAATCCAGAACATGGTGACGGCGGTCAAGCAGCTGAAGCAGAGCTATCCCAATATGTACCTGTCCATGGCACCGGAGCATCCATACGTGCAGGGTGGCTATGTGTCCTACACCGGCATCTGGGGTGCCTACCTGCCGATGATCGACCAGCTGCGCAATGAGCTGGATCTGCTGCACGTGCAGCTGTACAACAACGGCGGTCTCTCCACGCCCTACAATGGCTCGGCCTACGCGGCGGGCTCGGTGGACATGATGGTGTCTTCCGCGCTGATGCTGATTGAAGGCTTCCCGCTCGGTTACGGCAGCGCGGGCTTCTTTGAAGGGCTGCGTCCGGATCAGGTCGGCCTGGCACTGCCTTCGGGCCCGAAGGCCGCCGGCAGTGGCTTTGCCACCACCGCGGATATCAATCGTGCACTGGACTGCCTGACCCAACAGCTGAACTGCGCCACCCTGTCCCCGAGCCAGGCTTACCCCACCTTCAACGGTGTGATGACCTGGTCCATCAACTGGGACATGAACGACGGTGGCATTTTCTCGGGCCCTGTTGGCAGCCACGTACACAACCTTCCATAAGGTTGTTCGTCATCAAATAACGACACTACAAAATACCGGGCAGCGATTGATCGCTGCCCGGTATTTTTCATTAATCCCCCAAATTTTTTCCCGTCAAATTGCGCTCGCCAAGCGGATTCCCGGAAACGGTGCAGCGATTGTTCGCTGCGCGGGCGATTGTCCCCATTTGAGTGCAGCTGCAAACGCTCTGTTACAGAGTGTTACAAAACGCGGGCGGCAGTGCGAATTGCCTCCAAGTTTTGAGCCCCCCAAGTTTGTAACACTTGGGGTGTGTTGAACCTTACCGGGCCGCCAACACCAGGCTCCGGAAAAACCATAAATACTCATCACGTCTTTTCCGCGGATATCGCGGTGTGTTCGGCTGTGATTAAAAAAATAATCTAATAAATTTGGGAAACCCTATGAAAAAAGTATTCGGAATGCGCCGCATCGCTGCGGCGGTTCTCGCTCTTTCCGGCGGCCTCGGGGCTGTGCCGGGCATCGCCCAGGAACTGGGTTCAGAAACCTCGCCCGGAGAGGTGACCTTTACCCTGATTACCGGGGATAAAGTTTCCGCCGTGGTCAAAAATGACGGCGAGCTGGCGGGTATCCGGCTGCTCGGGGAAGACGGCACTGAAGCCATCACCAGCATTTTCCAGTATGGAAGCGATGTCTATGTGGTGCCGGCGAAGGCTCGGGAACTGGTAGACGCAAAAGCGGTGGATCTGGAGTTGTTCAATATCAACAAGCTGTTCCAGAGTGGCTATGACGATCGTTCCACCAGCAAGCTGCCGGTCATTGTCGAGTACACCGACGGAATCCTGGCTGGCGCGGCGACACCGGAAATACTCGACGGCATGTCCCTGACCGGTGAAATCGAAATCATCGACAGCGCGAGCTTCGGTATTGAAAAAGACAAGGCCGCGGAGCTCTGGTCAAAATTGACCGCGGACAGCCGTGTCGAAGGCGTCTGGCTGGACGCCGTGCTGCACGCGCACAAGACTTCCGCATCCGCAGCCCTCACCCCAACCGTACCGCTGACCGGCGCACATGGTACCTACGCGGCGAACTTCAGCGGTGACGGTGTCACCGTTGCGGTGCTGGATACCGGCTACGACGTAGAGCACGCAGATCTCGCCGGCCAGGTAGTGGCCGCGAGGGATTTCACCTACTCGAGAAATGGTGTGGATGACCTGAACGGCCACGGCACTCACGTTGCCACCACCATTGCCGGCACTGGCCATGAGTCAAACGGCCTCTGGACCGGAATGGCGCCGGGGACCAAGCTGGTCATCGGCAAGGTGCTGGGTAATACCGGCGGTGGTTCCACCACCGGCATCATGAACGGCATGTTGTGGGCGGTAGAGCAGGGGGCTGATGTGGTGAGCATGTCTCTCGGCGGTAGCGCGACTACCTGCAGTGGTCCAATGGTGGATCTCGTCGAGGCCCTGAGTGACAAGGCGCTGTTCGTGATTTCCGCGGGCAACAGCTTCACCCGCGAAACCGTCGGCTCCCCCGGGTGCGCCCCCAGCGCGCTGACCGTTGCCGCCATCGACCGCGAAAACCAGACTGCGGTTTTCTCGTCCCGTGGGCCATCCCCCGACGGCCACTCCGCCAAACCGGATATCGCCTCTCAGGGCGTCGACGTGGTTGCGGCCGCAGCCGGTGGCTTTGGTGAAACCGGCTACGTCGCCTTGTCCGGCACCTCCATGGCCGCTCCCCATGTATCCGGTGGTGCCGCCATTCTTAAACAGGCACGCCCTGAACTCTCGCCCCGCCAGCTGAAAAAGGTACTCACTTCCTCGGTGGCGGTAAGCGATGCCCATGTTCTGGAGCAGGGCGCGGGCCCCATGGACGTCAATGAAGCCGTGGTTCAGGCGGTAGTGGCAGAGCCCAATACCGAACTCGGTTTTTTCAGCGGAGCGCCGAATTACAAATTCACCGAGACCTCGGTGACCCTGGAAAACCTCAGCGACAAGGCCCGTACCTTCAAGCTGAAGCTGGATCTGATCGGTGAGGATGGCTCCACGGAACTGCCGGCAACCCTGGCGGGGCTGGGGGTGAAATCCATTACCGTTCCCGCCAACAGTTCCGCACAGGTTCCGGTTTGGGTAGATCCGAGCGTAGGGCTGCTCAGTGGCGCCTACGGTGCGATCACCGGCCGCATTGTCGGCACCGACACCGGTAACAGCGACGAGCGCATTACCGTGCCGGTTTCGTTCTGGATTGACCAGCCCAAGGTAAAGCTGAGCTTTAGCGTTACCGATCACCGCGGTAAGCCCGCAACCTCTCCGTCAAAAATCTACCTGATGAACGAAGAGGACGACTGGGGCCAGTACGTTGCGATCAACAATGGCATTGCCAGCGTTAACGTGCCTGAAGGCGATTACAGCATCGTCGCCAATATCATGACCTACGACAACGATAGTGCGTTCGGTGGTCTGGTGGAGTCCGCCGCGCAGATGGCCGTGCTTCGCCGCAAGGTCGCGAGCGATTCCCACATCGACTTCGATGCCCGCAGCGCCGAAAAAGTGGAATTCAAGGCCGGGAAACCGCTGGCCCCGCAGGGATATTCCTTCGGTTTCACCTACGCCCTGGACGATGCCAAGCACGCCAAGCTGGCGGCAATCGAGCTCGCTCCGGATTACGTCAAGGACTTCTATACCTGGTCCCAGGGCCGCGACGACCGCTTCCGCTCCTTCGTTACCACCCGTGCCATCGCGCCGGAAACCGTAATGAAAATGGAAAACGGCGAAGTGCTGGATTATGTAAACCAGGGGCTGGCACTCAGCTTCCACGGTGAAGGCAGTGCGGAAATCGTATCCGTGGGGGATGCCGGGTACAGTACAGATTGGTCGCAGTTTGATCTGGACGGCAAAATTGCCCTGATCTCCAACCCCTATTACCTGACCGGCTACATGGTGGGCAACGCGATGAAACATGGCGCCATCGGTGTGATCGGCTATCGCCCGGGTACCAACGGCCGCTATAAAACCATCATTTCCGGTACTCCCAAAATTCCGGTGGTGATGCTGAGTGCCGAGCAGGGCGCGCGCCTTCACGCGGAAGTGGATACTGGAAACAACCGCATCAGCTGGTCCGGTATTGCGGCTGAGCGCACACCCTATGCCTACTCCATCAATCACATCACCGACGGTCATATCGATGGCGGGCTGGTACGTGTCCACGAAGACCAGATGTACAAAATCACTGCCAGCTATCACGCGCAGGGCAGTGAAGCGCCGGCGTGGACCGACGTGATGGGCATGACCAACAGCACCGGTGAATTCTACTCAACCGGCAGCCCGCAGTTGATCATGACGCCGGTGGAGCGCGAGGAGTTCTACACCGCGACCAGTAAAAATGCCTGGACCAATATAGTGATGCCTAACGCGCAGCTGCGCACGGATGGTGGCTACTTCGATGGCCCGCGCCTGATGACCGCAGGTGGCGAGGAGCGCACCAGCTGGTTCAAGGGACCGCGCGGTGGCACCTTGCTGACCAGCGGCTCCGCGATTGCCTACCGCAGTACCAACACCCTGCAATTCAGCATTCCCGCATTCGGTGATGCGTCCGGCCACGATGCAACCGGTGGTTACAACGGGATGGGTGCCTACGGCATTACCGTCAATGGGCAGACCCAGTATCTCGATGGCGGCATCCTCACGGTTCCGGACGCAGCCAGTGAAATCGGGCTGGAGATCCGTTACTACCCGCGCGGTGTCGGCGAGCGCTCCCCGGTCAAGGATAAGCTCGGCTCCTTCTATCAGGGCAAATACAGCTTCTCTACCGACAGCGCTAAACAGGGGGCACAGGCAATCCTGGTTCCGGTGGTCGACCTTCCTGTGGACACCATGAACTCTGCACCGGCCGGTGAGCCAATGGAGGTCAAGTTGTCGGCGGTGATGGACGGACTCGGCGAAGTCGACCTGGCTTCCGTTTCCCTGCAGTACGGTTACGGGCAGGAATGTGTGCTGAGCGATGTCCCGGCCTATGTCTACTGCCCGGTTAACGACAAGTTCTCTTCCAGCAACTGGGTGGATGCGGAGACCAAGCAGGTGGGCGGCGAGTGGGTCGCCATTGTGCCCAACGATGCCGAAGCCGGTGAGTTTGTGCATCTGCGGGTCAGCATGACCGGTACCGAGGGCAGCCGCACCGAGCAGGTAACCATGCGTACCTACATGCTTCGGTAACGGATAACCCGTAACGCGCACAAGATTAAACGCCGCTAACAGCCTGGCAGTTAGCGGCTTTTTTATACCGGCAGAAAATTGAGGCATAAAAAAACCCGGCTGTAGCCGGGCTTTTTTGTGCTCTGACAGAGACCGAATTAACGGTCTTGGGGAGCTACGTAATCGCGTGTGGGGTAGCCGGTGTACAGCTGACGCGGACGGCCGATCTTGTACGGGTTGGAGATCATCTCGTTCCAGTGCGCGATCCAGCCCGCGGTACGGCCGGTGGCGAAGATCACGGTGAACATGTCGGTGGGGATACCGATGGCCTTCATGATGATGCCGGAGTAGAAGTCCACGTTCGGGTAGAGTTTCTTCTCAACGAAGTACTCGTCTTCCAGGGCAATCTTCTCGAGCTTCTTGGCGATGCGCAGCAGCGGATCATTCTCGGCACCCATGGCACCCAGTACTTCGTCGCAGATGCCCTGCATAACGCGGGAGCGCGGGTCGAAGTTCTTGTACACGCGGTGGCCGAAGCCCATCAGGCGGAACGGATCGTTCTTGTCCTTGGCCTTGGCGACGTACTCGTCGATGCGGCTCTCGTCTCCGATCTCTTCCAGCATGGTCAGAACCGCTTCGTTGGCACCGCCGTGCGCCGGTCCCCACAGGGTGGCGATACCGGAGGAGATACAGGCGAAGGGGTTGGCGCCGGAGGAACCGGCCAGACGCACGGTAGAGGTAGAGGCGTTCTGCTCGTGGTCCGCGTGCAGCAGGAAGATCACGTCCATGGCCTTGGCCACGATCGGGTCGATCTTGCTCGGCTCACAGGGGGTGCCGAACATCATGTGCAGGAAGTTCTCGGAGTAGCTGAGGCTGTTGTCCGGATACATGAACGGCTGGCCCTTGCTGTGCTTGTAGCACATGGCGGCCAGGGTCGGCATCTTGGCGATCAGGCGGTCAGCGGAGATCTTGCGGTGTTCGGGGTCGGTGATGTCGAGGGAATCGTGGTAGAAGGAGGCGAGGGCGCCCACAACGCCACACATCATGGCCATCGGGTGGGCATCGTAGCGGAAGCCCTTAAAGAAGTTGACCAGGGATTCATGCACCATGGTGTGGTTCATGATGCCGCTGACGTATTCCTTCTTCTGCTCGACGGTGGGCAGTTCGCCGTTCATCAGCAGGTAGCAGGTTTCCAGGTAGTCGGATTTTTCCGCCAGTTGCTCGATCGGGTAGCCGCGGTGCAGCAGTACACCCTTGGCGCCGTCGATATAGGTGATCTTGGACTCGCAGGAGGCAGTGGACATAAAGCCCGGGTCGAAGGTGAACAGACCTTTGCTTGCCAGGCTGCTGATATCGACAACGTCGGGACCGACGGTACCGGAATAGACCGGCAGGTCGATAGAGGCGTCGATACCGTCGACCGTGAGTTGAGCTTTCTTGTCGGACATTGTGGACTCCTAAAAACTATTCTGTTGCCAGCTTTTTTATTTCCACACAAATCACTGAATTCCTTCAGGGATTTAACGGCCCGGGAGGGGCGCGCTCCGCGCTCATCTGTGATCACCTTTTTATGGCAAGGCGTATCGCAGGCGTTGTCTGTGCACAGGCAAAACCCGGAAAGGGCCGGATTCTGCGGGCTCGGAGGGCCTTCTTTGGCGGCATCCGGACGCGGATATGGGGCTAGCGGGCTTTTGAGCGCGGCCAAACTTAAGTGCCGCGCCTGAAATTGTCAAACCAAATCGGATGGACTGGTCGCTTCGCACGCCGCAGGATCTGTTGTACTCGGCCCAGGTGGCAGGGAATTTGCCTGTAGGGGCTGGGGTTATGGCGTGTAAATTCGGCTCGCCCGCCGAGAGGATGAAATATGCGATTCATACCTTGGTCGGTGGTGTGGCGCGGATTGCTACTGTTATAAAGCCGTCCCCAAGGGGCCGTGGTTCGTTGTGTTTTGAATTTTGAATGCCTATAATCCGCGCGGCTTGCGCCGTGGTAAGGCCACTTTGTACAAGATCTCTACGGGTTGTGTAACGAGTGATCAGCAAGCTCGCCCGAGCCACACAAAATTAACGGGCGCCCCGTCTTTCAGGGCAACAAGGTGTTTTTCCTGTGAAAAAAAACAGACCTGTCAATTTAGACATTTCTACTATCAAGCTCCCTGCACCAGCGTTGGTTTCTATTCTGCACCGTATTTCCGGTGTGGTGCTCTTCGCTGTCGTTGCACTTCTTCTGTGCATGCTGGACTCCAGTCTGGAATCTGAGCAGGGTTTCCAAAAAGTAGCAGAGTTTTTTACCAGTGTTCCGGCAAAGCTCGTTTTGTGGGCTTCACTCGCTGCGCTCATTTATCACCTGATCGCCGGTGTGCGTCACCTGATCATGGATATGGGCATTGGTGAGAGCCTGGAAGGCGGTCGCCGCGGCGCCATCGTCGTGCTGGTGCTTTCTGTTGCACTCATCCTGCTGGCGGGGGTCCTGATATGGTAAAGGCAGTTACAGGTTTCGGTCGTAGCGGTCTGTACGACTGGTTCATTCAGCGCATCAGTGCCGTAGTGCTGGTGGCTTATACCCTCTTTATTGTTGGGTTCATTTTCCTCTCCAAAGATTTTGGCTACGCCAGCTGGTCTGCTCTGTTCGAGCAGCGCTGGGTTCGCGTTTTCAGCCTGGTCGCTCTGATCTCCACAATTGCTCACGCCTGGATCGGTCTCTGGTCCGTGGTTACCGACTACCTCACCAACCGCATGATGGGTGGCAAAGCTACCGTACTGCGCATTCTGGTAGAGGTACTGTTGGGCGCTGTAGCCGTGTTCTACGCGGTGTGGGGCATTGAAATTCTGTGGGGTGTGTAAGACATGTCGAATATGCGAACAATTACCTTTGACGGTATCGTAGTTGGCGGCGGCGGCGCGGGTATGCGCGCTGCGCTGCAGATGGCCCAGTCCGGTTTCAAGACTGCGGTGATCACCAAAGTATTCCCGACCCGTTCGCACACGGTATCTGCCCAGGGCGGTATCACCTGTGCGATCGCCAGCGATGACCCCAACGACGATTGGCGCTGGCACATGTACGACACCGTCAAGGGCTCCGACTATATCGGTGACCAGGACGCGATCGAGTACATGTGTTCTGTAGGCCCGGAAGCCGTGTTCGAACTGGAGCACATGGGTCTGCCGTTCTCCCGTACCAAAGAAGGTCGCATCTACCAGCGTCCGTTCGGTGGCCAGTCCAAGGACTACGGCCGCGGCGGCCAGGCTGCGCGCACCTGCGCGGCAGCGGACCGTACCGGTCACGCCCTGCTGCACACCCTTTACCAGAACAACGTCAAGCACAACACCGTATTCCTGAACGAATGGTTCGCGGTAGACCTGGTGAAGAACCAGGACGGCGCGGTTGTGGGTGTTATCGCCATCTGTATTGAAGATGGCGAAGTGGTATTCATCAAATCCAAGGCGACCGTGCTCGCTACCGGTGGCGCCGGCCGTATTTTCGCGTCCACCACCAACGCGCACATCAACACCGGTGACGGCGTGGGCATGGCCCTGCGTGCGGGTGTGCCGGTGCAGGATATTGAAATGTGGCAGTTCCACCCCACCGGTATCGCCGGTGCCGGGGTACTGGTCACCGAAGGTTGTCGCGGTGAAGGCGGCTACCTGATCAACAAGGACGGCGAGCGTTTCATGGAGCGCTACGCGCCCAACGCCAAAGACCTGGCGTCCCGCGATGTCGTGGCCCGCTCCATGGTGCTGGAAATCCTCGACGGCCGCGGTGCCGGTCCGAATGCCGACCACGTGTTCCTGAAGCTGGATCACCTGGGAGAAGAACTGCTGCACAGCCGCCTGCCGGGCATCTGTGAACTGGCCAAGACCTTTGCCCACGTGGACCCGGTCAAGGCGCCGATCCCGGTTGTTCCGACCTGTCACTACATGATGGGCGGTATCCCGACCAACATTCACGGCCAGGCCCTGACCCAGGACGCCTCCGGTAACGACCAGATCGTTGAAGGCCTCTTCGCCTGTGGTGAAGTTGCATGTGTATCCGTACACGGCGCAAACCGCCTGGGCGGCAACTCCCTGCTGGACCTGGTGGTGTTCGGTCGCGCGTCCGGCCTGTTCATCGAGAAGGCCCTGCGCGAAGGTATCGAAGCCCGCGAAGCGAGCGATTCCGATATCGAAGCGGCGATGTCCCGCCTGAACCGTCTGGAAACCACCAACAATGGTGAGAAGGCGGCAGATCTGCGCACCGAGCTGCAGAACGTGATGCAGAACCACTTCGGTGTATTCCGTCGCGGCGACTACATGGCCGAAGGCGTGAAGAAACTGGAAAGCCTGCGCGAGCGTATCGCCAACGTGCGTCTGGACGACAAGTCCCGCGCGTTCAACACCGCGCGTATCGAAGCGCTGGAACTGCAAAACCTGCTGGAAGTGGCAGAAGCCACCGCGATCGCTGCGGAAGTCCGCACCGAGAGCCGCGGCGCCCACGCCCGCGAAGACTTCCAGGAGCGCGACGACGAAAACTGGCTGTGCCACTCCATGTTCTTCCCGGCGGAAAAACGTGTTGGCAAGCGTGCGGTTAACTTTGCGCCCAACACTGTGCCAGCTTTCGAACCGAAAGCGCGTACCTACTAATTCGGGAGCGGAAAGAACATGTTGAAAGTAAGCGTCTACCGTTACAACCCGGAAACCGATTCTGCACCTTACATGCAGGATTACGAACTGGACACTCAGGGCAAGGACCTGATGGTGCTGGACGTACTGGAGCTGTTGAAGGCCCAGGACCCGTCACTGGCATTCCGTCGCTCCTGCCGTGAGGGTGTGTGTGGCTCCGACGGTATGAACATTTCCGGCAAGAATGGCCTTGCCTGTATCATGCCGATCTCCCAGGCTGCCCCCAAAGGCAAACTGGTACTGCGTCCGCTGCCCGGCCTGCCGGTGATCCGCGACCTGGTTGTGGATATGGAGCAGTTCTACACCCAGTACAAGAAGATCGAGCCCTACCTGCAGAACAGCTCCCCGGCTCCGGCCATCGAGCGCCTGCAGTCACCGGAAGAGCGTGAAAAGCTGGATGGCCTGTACGAGTGTATTCTCTGCGCCTGCTGTTCCACTGCGTGTCCGTCTTTCTGGTGGAACCCCGACAAGTTCATCGGCCCCGCGGGCCTGCTGCAGGCTTACCGCTTCCTGGCGGACAGCCGCGATACCGCGACCGACGAGCGCCTCGGTAAACTGGATGACCCGTTCAGCGTTTTCCGCTGCCACGGTATCCAGAACTGTGTGAACGTATGTCCGAAGGGTCTGAACCCCACCCGGGCCATCGGCCACATCCGCAATATGCTGATAACCCGCGCTGTATAGCGTATGGGTTTAGCCACCATAGATAATCACAATTAAGCCGACAGCAGCGCAGGTGTCAGGCTTATACGAAAAAGGGGAGGTGTCTTTTCAGCGCCTCCCCTTTTGTGAGTGAAAAGACAGGAAAGAGCGGCGCGGAATTTAAAGGGTGCGCGTCGTCAATTGAGGTAGGCATTAATGCACGAAAGCACTATGGAGGAGCTCTGGCGGACTTCGCACATCTCCGGTGGTAACGCCGGATACGTGGAAGACCTGTACGAGACCTATCTGCACGACCCCAGTGGTGTACCGGAAGAATGGCGCAATTACTTTGACAGCCTGCCGCGCGTAAACGGTGGCGATGTCTCACATGCTGCCATTCGTCAGCATTTCGAATTGTTGGCGAAAAACCGTACCCGCCCGCTGTCCGCCCCCGGCGCCGGCTCAGTCAATGTTGAGCACGAGCGCAAGCAGATCAAAGTTCTGCAGCTGATCAACTCCTACCGTCACCGCGGCCACAAGAAGGCCACCCTCGACCCGCTGGGCCTGATGGCGCGCGAGCAGGTGCCGGATCTGCAACTGAATTACCACGGCCTCACCGAGGGCGATTTCGATACCACCTTCCAGACCGGCGACCTGTTCTTCGGCAAAGGTGAAGCCACCCTGCGCGAAATTGTTCAAGGTCTGGAGAGAACCTACTGTGGCACCCTCGGTGCAGAGATCATGCACCTGTCCAATCTGGACGAGCAGCAGTGGTTCCAGCAGCGCCTTGAGCGCAGCCAGTCCAAGCCCAGCTTCGGCAACGACATCCGTGTTGAGATTCTGCAGCGCCTGTCTGCCGCAGAAGGCCTCGAGCGTCACCTGGACTCCAAATACCCGGGCACCAAGCGTTTCGGCGTGGAAGGTGGCGAGAGCCTGATCCCGCTGATGGACGCGCTGATCCGCCGCTCCGGCACCTACGGTGTGAAGGAAGTGGTGATCGGTATGGCCCACCGCGGCCGTCTGAATACCCTGGTCAACATCCTGGGTAAAAACCCGGCGGATCTGTTCGAAGAATTCGAAGGTAAGAAAACCCTCGATACCTCCGGTGACGTTAAGTACCACCAGGGCTTCTCTTCCAACGTAATGACCCCGGGTGGCGAAGTGCACCTGGCGCTGGCTTTCAACCCCTCGCACCTTGAAATCTGTGCGCCGGTAGTTGTGGGCTCCGTGCGTGCGCGCCAGGATCGCCGTGGCGACGCCGCTGGCGAAAAGGTAATGCCGATCAATATCCACGGTGATGCGGCGTTTGCCGGTCAGGGCGTAGTGCAGGAAACCCTGCAAATGTCCCAGACCCGCGGTTACTACACCGGCGGCAGCATCCACCTGGTGCTGAACAACCAGGTGGGCTTCACCACCAGCAAGCGTGAAGATGCGCGCTCCACCGAGTACTGCACCGATGTGGCGAAGATGATCGACGCCCCGGTTCTGCACGTGAATGGCGATGACCCGGAAGCGGTGGTGCTGGCCGGTCTGCTGGCAGTGGATTACCGCTACGAATTCAAGAAAGACATCGTCATCGATCTGGTGTGTTACCGCCGTCGCGGCCACAACGAGACCGACGACCCCTCCGGCACCCAGCCGCTGATGTACCAGGCCATCCGCAAGCAGAAGACTACCCGTACCCTGTATGCGGAAAAGCTGGTGGCGGAAGCCGTACTGGACAAGGATGCGGCGGACGCGCTGGCAAACGATTACCGCGATAAGCTGGACCGTGGCGAAGACGTGGCTACCGGCCTCATCAAGGAGCCGGATTCCTCCATGTTCGTGGACTGGACTCCATACCTGAACCACGAGTGGACCGCAGAAGGCGACACCAGCTTCCCGCTGACCAAACTGAAAGATGTGGCCAACCGCATGACCACTGTGCCGGACGGCATCGTGATGCAGCGCCAGGTTGCCAAGATCTACGAAGACCGTCGCAAGATGGCCGGTGGCGGCCTCGAGCTGAACTGGGGTATGGCGGAAACCCTGGCCTACGGCACGCTGCTGGAGCAGGGCTACATGATCCGCTTCACCGGTGAGGACGTGGGTCGCGGTACCTTCTCCCATCGCCACGCGGTACTGCACAGCCAGAAAGACGGCCAGACCTATGTGCCGCTGCAGCACATGTACGAGGGCCAGCCGCGTTTCGACATGTACGACTCGCTGCTGTCCGAGGAAGCGGTACTGGCATTCGAATACGGCTACGCCACCACCACCCCGAAATCTCTGGTGGTGTGGGAAGCGCAGTTCGGTGACTTCGCCAACGGCGCGCAGGTGGTGATCGACCAGTTCATCACTTCCGGTGAGCACAAGTGGGGCCGTATGTGCGGTCTGGTAATGTTGCTGCCGCACGGCTACGAAGGCCAGGGCCCGGAGCACTCCTCCGCGCGTCTCGAGCGCTTCATGCAGCTGTGTGCCGAGCACAACATCCAGGTGTGTAACGCCACCACCCCGGCGCAGATTTTCCACCTGCTGCGCCGCCAGGCGGTCCGCCCGATGCGCCGCCCGCTGGTGATCATGAGCCCGAAGTGGATTCTGCGTCACAAGCTCGCGACCTCTACCCTGGACGAGCTGGCCAACGGCAAATTCCACAACGTAATCCAGGATCAGGGTGTGGATCCCGCCAAGGTGAAACGACTGATCCTTTGTTCCGGCAAGGTTTACTACCATCTGCTGGAAGCGCGCATGGAGCGCGAACAGGAGGACGTGGCATTCGTTCGTATCGAACAGCTGTACCCGTTCCCGGACGACGAATTCCTGGCCGCAGTGTCCGCATTCAAGAACATCGAGAGTGTGGCCTGGTGTCAGGAAGAACCGATGAACCAGGGCGCCTGGTACTCCAGCCAGCACCACCTGCGTCGACTGCTGAAAGAGGCACATCCGAAGCTGGAACTGGAATACGTCGGTCGCGCGGCATCTGCTGCACCGGCGGCGGGCTACATGTCCACGCACCTGGAAGAACAGAACAAGTTCATCAACGAGGCGCTGACTGTCAACTAAGGCAGCAGTACAACGAAGAGCAGGGTGCCGAGAAAAATCAGTTTTTTCCGGCACCCCAGAGCAATCTCAGGAAACAGGAACAATGACCATCGAGATTAAAGCGCCAACTTTCCCGGAATCCGTTCAGGACGGCACCGTTGCCACCTGGCACAAACAACCGGGTGAAGCCGTGTCCCGCGATGAACTGATCGTGGATATTGAAACCGACAAAGTGGTGCTGGAAGTTGTTGCGCCGGCAGACGGCGTCCTCAGTGAAATCATCAAGGGCGAGGGTGAAACCATCCTGTCCAACGAAGTGATCGCGATTCTGACCGAAGGCGCCGCTGGCAGCACCGCTGCAGCAGCACCCGCCGCGGAAGCACCAGCGGCTGCGCCGGCTCCTGCCGCCACTGCCGACAAGATTGCCATGCCGTCTGCCAAGAAAATGGCCGCCGAGAAAGGCGTTGACCTGGCCGGCGTTGAAGGCAGCGGTAAAGGCGGTCGCGTGCTGAAAGAAGACGTGATGAAAGCGGGCTCAGCACCAGCACCGGCTGCTGCACCGGCTGCGGCTGCGCAGGTTGTGGTTGCACCGGGCGAGCGCGTCGAGAAGCGTGTACCGATGACCCGTATGCGCAAGCGCATCGCCGAGCGTCTGCTGGACGCTTCCCAGTCCACCGCCATGCTCACTACCTTCAACGAAGTGAACATGAAGCCGATCATGGACCTGCGTGCGAACTACAAGGACCTGTTCGAGAAGACCCACAACGGCACCCGTCTGGGTTTCATGGGCTTCTTCGTAAAAGCTGCTGTAGAAGCGCTGAAGCGTTACTCCGCGGTGAACGCGTCCATCGACGGTGACGATATCGTTTACCACGGCTACCAGGACATCGGTGTAGCGGTTTCCTCTCCGAAAGGTCTGGTAGTGCCGATTCTGCGCAGCGCCGAGAACATGGGCCTGGCGGATATCGAAAACAACATCCGTGACATGGGCCTGCGCGCGCGTGACGGCAAACTGTCCATCGAAGAGATGACCGGCGGCACCTTCACCATCACCAACGGTGGTGTGTTCGGTTCCCTGCTGTCCACCCCGATCCTGAACCCGCCGCAAACCGCCATCCTCGGTATGCACAAGATCCAGGATCGCCCGATGGCGGTAAACGGCAAGGTAGAAATCCTGCCGATGATGTACCTGGCTCTGTCTTACGACCACCGCCTGATCGACGGCAAGGAAGCGGTTGGCTTCCTGGTAGCGATCAAGGAAATGATCGAAGACCCGGCGCGCATCCTGCTGGAAGTGTAAGCGCTTCGAATATTGGAGATGGGGCGACTGCATTGGCGGTCGCCCTAAAAAATGAGCCAGTCCGTCTGGCATCAGCGGCAACAAGACCGCCTCAGGGAATACCGGGCAGATCCCCGGTTTTGCGGTAGAAACCCGCATCCGTTGAATCCACTCAAATTTGGAACAGACCATGTCAGAAAAATTTGACGTAATCGTAATCGGCTCTGGCCCCGGTGGTTATGTGGCCGCAATCCGCGCAGCGCAGCTGGGTCTGAAAACTGCCTGTGTTGAAAAATGGGTGAACCAAGAAGGCAAGACCATCAACGGTGGTACCTGTCTGAACGTGGGCTGTATCCCGTCCAAGGCGCTGCTGGACAGCTCCTGGAAATACCACGAAGCGAAAGACGCTCTCGACGTACACGGTATCGAAACTGGCAAGGTCAAGATCGACGTCAAGAAAATGATCGAGCGTAAAGACGGCGTTGTTAAGCAGATGTCTGGCGGTATCGCCGGTCTGTTCATGGCCAACAAAGTGACCTCCATCCAGGGTACCGGCAAGCTGCTGGCTGGCAAGAAAGTGGAAGTTACCGATAAAGATGGCAACGTCACCGTCTATGAAGCCGAAAACGTGATCCTGGCTTCCGGCTCTGTTCCGGTGAACATTCCGCCGGCGCCGGTAGACAACAAAATCATCGTGGACTCCACTGGTGCACTGGAATTCACCGACGTACCGAAGCGCCTGGGCGTAATCGGCGCGGGTGTAATCGGTCTGGAACTGGGCTCCGTATGGAACCGTCTGGGTGCCGACGTGGTTGTGCTGGAAGCCCTCGACAGCTTCCTGGCCATCATGGACCAGCAGATCGCCAAAGAAGCGCAGAAGATCCTGAAAAAGCAGGGTCTGGATATTCGCCTGTCCTGTCGCGTAACCGGCAGTGAAGTAAAAGGCAAAGAAGTTGTGGTTACCTACCAGGACAAGGAAGGTAACGAGCATCAGGAAACCTTCGACAAGCTGATCGTGTGCGTCGGCCGTCGTCCGTTCACCGAAGGCCTGCTGTCCGAAGACGCCGGTGTAAAACTGGACGAGCGCGGCTTCATCTACGTCAACGACCTGTGCATGACTTCTGCACCGGGCGTGTGGGCGGTAGGTGACGTGGTGCGTGGCCCGATGCTGGCGCACAAGGCCTCTGAAGAAGGCGTTGTGGTGGCAGAGCGCATCGCCGGCCAGAAGCCGATGATGAACTACGACGTGATCCCGAACGTGATCTACACCCACCCGGAAATTGCCGCGGTAGGTCGTACCGAAGAACAGGTTAAAGCCGACGGCGAACCCTACAATATCGGTGTTTTCCCGTTTGTAGCTTCCGGTCGTGCCGTAGCCGCGAACGAAACTGCAGGCATGGTAAAAATTATCGCGCACGCAGAAACCGACCGCGTACTGGGCGCCCACATTGTTGGCCCGTCTGCAGCGGATCTGGTACAGCAGGTCGCGATTGCGATGGAATTCGGTTCCAGTGCGGAAGACATCGGCATGACCGTGTTCGGTCACCCGACCCTGTCTGAAACAGTGAAGGAAGCGGCGCTTGCGGTGAACGGCCACGCGATTCACATCGCCAACCGTAAAAAGCGCAAGTAAGCGATTCGCGATGTCGGGGCGGAAACTGAAACTTCCGCCCCGGTTTCATTTCAGAATCCTGATTTTGCAACGGCAGTTTTTTGCCAGCTTGAAATCGGGGTTCTGTCTAAAGGTGCAGAGTAATCTGCAATTGGTAAACACATTTCAAATGTGAATTGGTATTGACTATGAACTTGCATGAGTATCAGGGCAAACAACTGTTTGCAGCATACGGATTGCCGGTTTCCAAAGGCATTGCAGCGGAAACCCCGGCAGCAGCAGCAGCGGCAGCAGACGTAATCGGCGGAAACAAGTGGGTTGTTAAGGCCCAGGTACACGCCGGTGGCCGCGGTAAAGCGGGCGGCGTTAAGCTGGTGGACTCCAAGGCAGAAATCGAAGAATTCGCCAAGAAGTGGCTGGGCAACAACCTGGTAACTTATCAGACAGACGAAAAAGGTCAGCCGGTTTCCCGCATTCTGGTGGAAAGCTGCACCGACATCGACCAGGAACTGTACCTGGGTGCGGTCCTTGACCGTGCTACCCGTCGCATCGTTTTCATGGCCTCCACCGAAGGCGGCGTTGAGATCGAGAAAGTAGCGGAAGAGACTCCGGAAAAAATCCTGAAAGCCATCATCGACCCGCTGGTAGGCGCTCAGCCTTACCAGGCGCGTGAGCTGGCATTCAAACTGGGCCTCGAAGGCGACCAGATCAAGCAGTTCACCAAGATCTTCCTGGGCCTCGCCAAGATGTTCAAAGAAAAAGATCTGGCCCTGCTGGAAATCAACCCGCTGGTAATCACCCCAGAGAAGAACCTGCACTGTCTGGATGCCAAGATCGTGATCGACAGCAACGCGCTGTACCGTCACCCGGACCTGCGTGAAATGCACGACCCGTCTCAGGACGACGCTCGTGAAGCACACGCTGCCAAGTGGGACCTGAACTACGTAGCGCTCGATGGCAACATCGGCTGCATGGTGAACGGCGCCGGTCTGGCCATGGGCACCATGGACATCGTTAACCTGCACGGCGGCAAGCCGGCCAACTTCCTGGACGTTGGCGGCGGCGCAACCAAAGAGCGCGTTATCGAAGCGTTCAAGATCATTCTGTCTGACGAGAACGTGAAGGCAGTTCTGATCAACATCTTCGGCGGTATCGTTCGCTGCGACATGATCGCAGAAGGCGTGATCGGCGCAGTGAAAGAAGTCGGCGTAAAAGTGCCGGTTGTTGTGCGCCTTGAAGGTAACAACGCCGACCTGGGTGCCAAGGTACTGAGCGAAAGCGGCCTGAACATCATCGCAGCTACCAGCCTGACCGATGCTGCTCAGCAGGTAGTAAAAGCCGCGGAGGGTAAATAATCATGTCCGTATTGATTAACAAAGACACCAAAGTAATCTGCCAGGGCTTCACCGGCTCCCAGGGTACTTTCCACTCCGAGCAAGCGATTGCTTACGGCACCAAAATGGTTGGTGGTGTAACTCCGGGTAAAGGCGGCCAGACTCACCTGGGCCTGCCGGTATTCGACACCGTGAAAGAAGCGGTTGAAGCTACCGGTGCAGAAGCGTCCGTAATCTACGTTCCGGCGCCTTTCTGTAAAGACTCCATCCTGGAAGCTGCCAACGGCGGCATCAAGCTGATCGTGTGCATCACCGAAGGCATTCCTACCATGGACATGCTGGATGCCAAGGTTAAGTGCGACGAGCTGGGCGTACGCCTGATCGGCCCGAACTGCCCGGGCGTGATCACTCCCGGTGAGTGCAAAATCGGCATCATGCCGGGTCACATCCACCTGCCGGGCAAAGTGGGCATCGTTTCCCGCTCTGGCACCCTGACCTATGAAGCTGTTAAGCAGACTACCGACTACGGCTTCGGCCAGTCCACCTGCGTGGGCATCGGTGGCGACCCCATCCCGGGCTCCAACTTCATCGACATTCTGGAAATGTTCCAGAACGACCCGCAGACCGAAGCGATCGTAATGATCGGTGAGATCGGCGGCTCCGCTGAAGAAGAAGCGGCTGCTTACATCAAAGCAAACGTCACCAAGCCGGTTGTTTCCTACATCGCTGGTGTAACCGCTCCTCCCGGCAAGCGCATGGGCCACGCTGGTGCGATCATCTCCGGTGGTAAAGGCACTGCCGACGAGAAATTTGCTGCTCTGGAAGACGCCGGTGTTAAAACCGTTCGCTCCCTGGCGCAGATTGGCGACGCACTGAAGGAAATTACTGGCTGGTAAGCCGATAGTTTCTAGTTGCTGAAAAAGGCGGCCCCGTGAGGGGCCGCCTTTTTTTTTGCCCGCGGGCGTGTAAAGTAACTTACCGCTTCGGCAAGTGACCTCTTCGGTGAATTCCATGATAAGAAAAATTACTTTGCTGTCCTGTTTGGCTGTTTTTTCATCCCTCACTGGATGTGCCTTCAGCGCCGGTGGCGACGTTACCGCGGCGCACTTCGACGGACAGCTTCCCACGGCGTATGACTACCAGTTACTGAATCACCGCGGTCGAGCGCAAACACTTCTGCAGATGGTTTCCGAACTGGAAAAAGAAGATGTGGTGTTTATCGGTGAATACCACGGCAATCAGGCATCTCACCTGCTTGAAATGCAGGTTTTGGCTGCGCTGCATCGGCGCAACCTGGCCGCTAACCGTCAAACCGTCCTCAGCTTGGAAATGTTCAACCGCGATCAGCAGGCCATCCTGAATGACTATATTGCGGGCACCATTGGCGAGAAATATCTGATTGATGAAGCGCCGGCCTGGAAGAACTACCAGGGTAGTTATCGACCGCTGGTTGAATATGCCAAGCAAAATGGCATCCCGGTCATTGCCGCCAATGCTGCAGGGGATATTGTGCGCTGTATAGGGCGGCAGGCCGAAGGCTATGTCGAGAAACTCGATCAGACCGAAAAAATGTATATCGCCAGACAGCCGTTTGCGGAAATTCCCGGCTATAGCGAGAAATTTTATGGCCTGATGGGCGGCACTGCAGAGAACCCAAGCCAGCACCAGCGTCAGGCGTATCTGGGGCAAATCACCAGGGACAACACCATGGCGGAGTCCATTGCCGAGGCCCTGATGCAATCGCCGGG
This sequence comes from Microbulbifer sp., assembly GCF_036563125.1. Taxonomy (GTDB): domain Bacteria; phylum Pseudomonadota; class Gammaproteobacteria; order Pseudomonadales; family Cellvibrionaceae; genus Microbulbifer. The sequence continues at coordinate 6,420 of NZ_DATCMV010000111.1, read as the reverse complement.
CGCACAAGTTGTGCATATCAACGGTAGTTTCCACAGTGAGGACCACCTGGGAACGGTGGCTGCGCTCAAGCGACTGGGGCCGGGGCTGAACGTGAGTGTGATCACGCCGATCCATCTGGATGAGTTCAGCGCGCTGCAAGGTGAGAGTCTGCTCAGCGAGCGCGATGACGATTTTTATTACCTGCTCAATTCACAGCCAAAAGAATTTGTGAATAGCGATTACATGAAGAAAGTGCGCAAGGAAATGTTCGATAAGGCGAGAGAGAAGGGCGAAAGCTGCAAATAACCAGTATCGCAGGCAGCCCAAATTGTTCGCGCGCAGAGCATTCAAACAACAGATTTTTATACCGTACAAGAGGAGATTCCCTATGGCCACCGAAGGAACTCAATTCGAATATTCCTGTTTCGATGTGTCGATTGCCGACCATGTTGCCCATGTGCAGTTGTCGCGCCCGGATCAGATGAACACCATGAACAAGGCATTCTGGAAAGAGTTGCCGGCTCTGATCGGAAAAATCGATGGAGAATCGCTGGCGCGGGTGATCGTGATTTCTTCCACCGGTAAGCACTTTTCAGCGGGGATGGACCTCTCGGTATTTTCCGATCCGCATGCGGTGCCCATGACCGGCGACCCAGGGCGCATGGGCGAGAACCTGCGCCGTGTGGTGATGCAGCTGCAGGACAGCCTGAGCTCGCTGGAGAAAGCCAGAGTCCCGGTACTGGTTGCCATTCACGGCGGTTGCATTGGCGGCGCACTGGATATGGTGTGCGCGGCGGACTGCCGTTACGCATCAGAGGATGCGTTTTTCACCATCAAGGAAACCGAGCTGGGCATGACCGCGGATGTCGGTACCTTGCAGCGTTTCCCCAAGCTGGTTTCTCAGGGCATGGTGCGCGAACTCGCGTACACCGGGCGTAAATTCAGTGCCAGTGAAGCGCAAACCATGGGGCTGGTGAACAAGGTGTTTGCCGATCACGAAGCGCTGATTGCGGGCGTGCTGGAAATTGCCACACAGATTGCGGCGAACTCCCCACTGGCGGTAGTGGGCTGCAAGGAAATGCTGAATTACAGTCGGGACCACTCGGTGGAAGACAGCCTGCGCTATATGGCCACATGGCAGTCGGGCATGTTTCGTCAGGACGACATGATGAAATCCTTCATCGCAAAGTCACAGAAGTCCCAGCCCGCATTCGATGAGGTGTGGCCGGTAGCTCCGTTATTTGATGAATAATCGTGCACATACATTTTGGTGAAATAAAAACGGACCTCATGTTAGGTCCGTTTTTTTATGTGTTGACTTTGTTCGGGGAAAGGGGCATTTGGCCAAGTGTTTTATTTGGCGCCAGTTTTATCGCTAATTTAACACAGTGCACTTTTCTGGATATTAAATTGGTGGCACTTTCACCCATTGGGTCCGGGGCGCATCATTGGAGGGAAGGCTTTGTTGCGATGGCTTTTTTTGCTGGTCGGCATTTCATCTATTTGGAACTGTAGTGCAGATTCCAGTTTGGCTATTTCTCGCGAAAAGGAAGCGAATATGTTCGGAAAGGGAAAGAACGAAGAAACCTTTGTGATTGCATCACCTCTGGCTGGAGTGTTACTGCAAGATGGTAAGCCTGTAGCGAATGCCCGTATATTGCGACGGCTGACTTGGAATGGCAATGAAGAAGGCGTGCTGCAGGAATTTTCTACAGATGGTGACGGACGTTTTTCATTGCCTGCACATGAAGAGAGTCTGAGCTTCAACTTTTTGGTTCAGTTTGTGGCGAAGTCGAAAATTTATGTTGAGCGAGAAGAATCTGATCAGCTTATTTGGTATGCGCCGAAGTTCTCCAAAGAGTTGTACTCGGAGATGGGGGGGGAGTTGAAGGGGGTAACCTGTGATCTATTAAATCCGAAAAATGCGGTGGATATAGGAAGCTGGAGAGTGCTCACAAGATGTAGTTGGCAACAATAACTACTAAATGTGCAAGTTTAAAGGGATGTTATATGGCAATTTTTCTAGAGCCTTTCGACGCGGCGGATTTGGCGCTTGGGGTTTATTCGGTTAATGCCGGTGATGAAGATGAGTTGGAGCTTTTTTTAGCGAAACCTCTATTTGCCAAGCAGAAGAGCTCTACAAAAGTGAATGTACAGGGCCCCAAAATACTTGAAGCACAAGTTGGTGGGCGAATTTTTAGGCGAGCTCAAGACAGCTTCGGGCTTTGTGCTAGAGGGGATGGGCTTTATCGGAATCATTTGTTCCTTGTTTTTAGAGGAACAACCGAGGCTAACAATAAAGCGGATTTTGTGACCGATGCTCGTATCGGTATTACAACGTCAAAAGCCGGATTACCAGTGCATATCGGGTTTAATCAGACTTTTAACAGTATGTTGCCTGAGATACGTGAATTTGTCGCAGGAACGGATACAACCGGGCCGGTACATTGTATCGGGCATAGCCTCGGTGGAGCCGTGGCGTCACTAGCGGCCGACTGGGTATCGAGAAATACCTCTCGTGCAGTCAAACTGTACACATTTGGTGCCCCACGTGTCGGTACCGACTGGTTTGTAAAGCAGACGACTTCATCTGTCGGTCGGGAGAATATGTACCGTGTTTACCATAAGACCGACCCGGTGCCGATGGTTGCGCTTTATCCCTTTATGCAGGCTCCTTACGGCTCATCAGGTCACTATATTTATTCGTCCGAGCCGCTGATTTCTGGCGCTGCACATGCCATGACGAAGTATTCAGACTCCGTCGGCAGCAAATCTTGGGAACAGGTTAGTGACATTCCGGATCAGCCTTATGACCTGGAGGCGGCAGTTGAGGGGTGGCTCAAATCCAAATCCCCAATCGACAGCGGCAGCCCGGCATTCTGGCGCTGGGTAGATGCGGCGCTAATCTATGTTGTGAAAAAGGTATTGATGGGAGCGGTGCTTTTACTGCAGGGCGCGTTTGTCGGCATTCTGACCGTAGCGGACAAGCTCGCTATCATACTTGAACGAGGGTTACATCTCGCCGAACACATCAGTCTATGGGTGGAATTGCTGATCCGGAAACTGCTGGTTGCGCTCGGAATGAAAGTTGAAGCGAGCAAGGAAGCCATTACCCGTTCACTTATTCGGCAGGTGCTGGTGCGCCTCACCGAGAAGGCCAATCGGGAGGCGCGCAATGCGCTGAGGAAACTGTGAGTTTTCTGATTTTGTTCGGGAAGCTTGTGGTTTCCTTCCTGCTGTTGGTGGCAGTTATCGTTGGAGCCCTTATGGCCAATCCGCAGTGGCACAGTGGTAACTATCGTCCCGCTGCGGGTTATGCGTCCGGCTTTATCTTTTTTATCGGGGGACTGGCTGGTTTTTATTTGCTCTGGTTTGGCTGATTCAAACCGACTTCCCGAACACCGGATTTCAGTGTAAAAAGCGCTGGTCAGTGCCCGCAACGGGCACTTTTACTCCGGTGATGTTCCGCCATGAACCCTGTTCTGACTGCTACGTCATTGCTGGTAATTAGCAATGTGTTTATGACGTTTGCCTGGTACTCCCACCTCAAAGAGCTGAGCCACAAGCCCTGGGTCATCGCCGCCCTGGTGAGCTGGGGGATTGCGCTGTTTGAGTATATGTTCCAGGTGCCGGCCAACCGCATCGGTTATTCGGCACTGAATGTGGGGCAGCTGAAAATCCTGCAGGAGGTGATCACGCTGTCGGTGTTCGTACCGTTTGCGGTGTATTACCTGAAGGAGCCGCTGAAGCTGGACTACCTGTGGGCGGGGCTGTGTATTCTGGGGGCGGTATTCTTTATCTTCCGCAGCAAGTGGGCAGGCGCCTGAGGTCAGTCGGCTTCACAGGAATAGCCGCGCAGTGACCGCCAGCTGCATTCACACAACGAAAAAGGAAACACGATGACGGGCTTTTACGTGGGGGCCTATGCGACGGCCCCGGTGACACAATCCTGGAACCCCGAGGTACAGACGGCTTACTTCAACGGCCTGAAGGCGATTCCGGGGGTTCGCGGGCTGGAGCATCCGTTTACTGGGGCGCTGCACGGGCAGGATGATGCCTGGTTTCTGGCAAACGTAGATCCGAGCTGGGATTTCGTGTTCACCGGTATTCCCGGGGTGATGGGGCGTCTGGGGGAGGATGCGAGTTTCGGTATCGCCTCCAGCGCGGAAGCGGGCCGCCAGGCGGCGCTGGCGTTTTACCAGCAGGCGCGACAGGCGATCCTCAAGCTCAACCGCCACCTGGGAAGGCAGGCGGTGAAGGTGATGATGCTCCACACCGCGCCGCGCCCAGCAGACGGTGTGTACCCGGATATGGCGGCACTGGTTGCATCGCTGGAAGAGATGCAGACCTGGGACTGGGATGGCGCGGCACTGGTGATTGAACACTGTGACACCCAGATCGAAGGCCAGGCACCGTCCAAGGGCTTTCTGACGATCGAGTCCGAGATAGCAGCCATCGCCGAAGTAAACCGCAAAACCGGTAGCGAGATTGGCCTGTGCATCAACTGGGGCCGCTCGGCGCTGGAAACGCGCAGCGTGGACGGACCGGTGCAGCACATTGAGGCCGCGCGCGCGGCAGGCTTGTTGAAAGGGCTGATGTTCTCCGGTGTATCCGGTGCGGAAAGTCCCTACGGTAGCTGGCAGGACACCCACATGCCGCCGGCGGGTGAGGCCAGTACCGGCGCGTTCGAACCTTGTTCCATGCTCAGCGAGGCGGAGTTCCGCCGCTGTGTGGAAGCCGCAGACCCGCAGGCGCTCGACTATATGGGCATCAAGATCGGGGTGCGCCCGGAATCCCTGGATACCGCTGAGCGGCTCGCCTATATCGAAAGCGCGCTGAACATGCTGCAGCGCGCGGTCGGCTAAGCGTTTTCTGAATCATTTTGCATAAAAAAGCGGGCATTGCGCCCGCTTGCTCAGAATTGCGCGAGTTCGTCGCGCAGGTCTTGCTCCAGTTCCTCGGCCTCGATAATCCACACGCTGTCGTCGGCGCCGGGGAATACCCCTACAGAAATCCCGTCCTTGCTCAGTCCCGGCAGCCAGCGGTTCAGGAATTGGGGCAGGGGGATACCGCGGGGCTTAAGGTCGGTCTCTCCTTTGGCATACTCTTGCGCGAATGCCTCCAGCGGCCACAGTGGCAGATATTCCACCGCGTCCTGGTCTTCGCTGTGCAGCTTCAGGAACTGCTCGTCGTCGTTCACCAGAATCCACACCTCCCGCTCTTCGCCAACCATTCCAATGAAATAGTCATAGCGGGATTCATCGTCCATTTCGAGGATGGCTTTCAGGTCGTCATTGCTCATCGCTTGGGTAACTCTCAGTATCGGGTCTCAATCCCGCTAAGGTTACGCTACTCCGAGGCTTCTCCCAACGCTTTCTCTGTCTAAAGTGGCCTCGGCTCAGGGGGCTCTCGTCGGCTTCTGCTAGTCTGCCAAGATCGACTCAGTGATTTCCTAACCCCCGCAGCGACCGCTCAGGAGCAGGCAATATGCCGACAATCACCACCAAGGATGGCGCCAAGATTTACTTCAAGGATTGGGGCTCCGGGCAACCCATTGTGTTTCACCACGGCTGGCCGTTGAGCGGAGACGACTGGGATGCGCAGATGCTGTTTTTCGTGAATCAGGGGTTCCGCGTGGTCGCCCACGACCGCCGCGGCCACGGGCGCTCCAGCCAGATCGACAGCGGGCATGACATGGACCACTACGCGTTGGATGTCGCTGCGGTCACCGAGCACCTGGGGCTGAGTGATGCGGTGCATATCGGGCACTCCACCGGTGGTGGTGAGGCGGCCAGTTACGTGGCGCGTTATGGCAAGGGCAGGGTGGACAAGCTGGTGATGATTGGCGCAGTGCCGCCGATTATGCTGAAAAGCGCCTCCAACCCGGAAGGTACGCCGCTCGAGGTGTTCGATGACTTCCGCGCGCAGCTCGCGGCCAACCGCGCGCAGTTCTACCTGGATGTCGCCAGCGGCCCGTTCTACGGCTTCAATCGCGACGATGCCAAGGTGTCACAGGGCATGATCGAGAACTGGTGGCGGCAGGGAATGATGGGCAGCGCCCTGGCGCACTACCACGGCATCAAGGCGTTTTCGGAAACCGATTTCACCGAAGACCTGAAAAGGATCGAAGTTCCCACGCTGGTGATGCACGGTGACGACGATCAGGTTGTCCCGATCAACGCCTCCGGCATCAAGTCCGCGGAGATCATCAAGAACGCGACCCTGAAAGTGTATAAGGGGTATTCCCACGGCATGGCGACAACCCATGCGGATGAAATCAATAACGACATACTGAACTTTATCCGCAGTTAGGCAGTGCTTCGTTGTCAGAAATTTTTCGCCGCATCCGCCGGCAGGACTTGCTCCCTGAACTGCTCGCGCAAGAAATTCTCGTTCAGGGTCTCGTGCCAGAGACCCGATTTCTGCCCCTTGTCATAGGC
>NZ_DATCMV010000086.1:0-2971 GCF_036563125.1 Microbulbifer sp. | reverse complement strand
ACAAATTTCTATCTTTTTTGATATCTAAATCATATATTCGATAGTATGAAAACAGTCGCAATCAGCATTCTTGGAACCACATTGGATCGGCGCGGACGGGGCGACAAGCGCTGGGACAAGTGGCGCCCCAATATTTCCATGTGCCAGCACGATGATTTGCTGATCGATCGACTCGAGCTGCTGTTTGACAACCACTCCCAGGGCCTGGCGGACCAGGTAACCGAAGATATCGCCCGGGTATCTCCCGAAACCGAGGTGGTACATCACCGCGTGAATTTTCAGGACCCTTGGGACTTTGAATCGGTTTACAGCCTGTTGCTCGATTTCGCCCGCGGCTACCGCTTCACACCAAGCAGTGAAAATTACCTGATCCACATCACCACCGGGACCCACGTTGCGCAGATCTGTCTCTACCTGCTTACCGAAGCGGGATACCTGCCCGGGCAGCTACTGCAAACGTCACCGGCGAAACGGGACAGCAACCTGCCCGGCCAATACCAGATCATCAATCTCGATCTTTCCAAATACGATCAGATAGCCTCACGCTTCCAGAAAGAGCACCAGGAGGGCACGGCTTATCTCAAGGGTGGCATCGAAACGAGCAACAAAGCCTTTAACGACATGATCGCGCAGCTGGAGAAAGTATCCATTCGCTCCAATGCGCCCATCCTGATCACGGGCCCCACTGGTGCCGGGAAGTCACAACTCGCCCAGCGGGTTTACGAATTGCGCAGGCAGCGCGGCAATCTCTCAGGCCAACTGGTAGCAATCAACTGCGCCACACTGAAAGGTGAGAACGCAATGTCCGCATTGTTTGGCCACAAAAAGGGCGCTTTTACCGGAGCCAGCGCAGATCGCCCCGGCCTGCTTAAGCAGGCCCACCAGGGTTTGTTGTTTTTGGACGAAATTGGCGAGCTTGGCCTCGATGAACAGGCGATGCTTTTGCGTGCCATTGAAGACAAGCGGTTTATTCCGTTCGGTTCGGACAAGGAAACCAGCAGCGACTTCCAGTTAATCGCAGGTACCAATAACGACCTCGCGCAAAGAGTTCGGGAGGGAAGCTTCCGCGCGGATCTACTGGCGCGAATCGATCTTTGGACATATCGGCTTCCGTCACTAAAAGACCGCATCGAGGATCTCGAACCCAACATCGATTACGAGCTGGAATCCTTCGCCAATAAAGCGGGATATCTGGCCGGCTTTAACAAAGCTGCACGGGAAAAATACCTGAACTTTGGGCGCGCACCCATGGCGAGCTGGTCCGCAAATTTTCGGGACCTGAATGCCAGCATTACCCGGATGGCAACCCTCGCAGATGGTGGCCGGATTACCGAAGATATTGTTGAAGAGGAAATTTTTCGGCTGAAACAGAAATGGCAGTCCGCTGAAGACAGCGAATTGCAGCTGCAGACTATCATCGATGCCGTTCTGGGAAATGGACGCAGTGAAGCAATGGACTATTACGAGCAACTCAAACTTGCCACACTGATTAAAATCTGCAAAGAATCCAGCTCAATGGCTGAGGCAGGCCGGAAGCTCTTCAATGTGAGCCGACTTAAGAAAACGTCAAATAACGACTCTCATAGGGTAAAGCAGTTACTGGGCAAATACGGCATCAACTTTGAAGAGCTTAATACTTAGTGGATGTCATAATTTTCACGGCCGGCTGGAATGCGTGTCGCAATAACAGCACTGATCCAGGCTGAGTAATTTCGGAGAGGTACTCTTGGGTACCGGGCAAAGATCTGGCAGTCCGGCGAACCCGCCGGACTGCCAGACTGGATGCCGTATGAACGCCCTAGCCCTCGACTTTCTGCAGTGAATCCGCAACGGCCTGCACCTCGTCCATTACCCGCATGAGATTGCCACTCCACAATTTGGAAATATCTTCTTCCGTATAGTGGCGCTTGAGCAACTCTTCGGTCACTGACACCGTTTGCGATGCGTCATTCCAACCGGCAACGCCGCCACCACCATCGAAATCTGAGCTGATACCCACGTGTTCGATACCGATTTTCTTCACCAGGTAATCGATGTGGTCGACGAAATCCTGCACATTCACCGGCGGCACCAGCGGGTCGACTTCTTTTTCCACGATGGGCGCCACCTGTGCACGCAGTTTCATAAAGCCGGCCATGTATTCGTGGCGGGCTTCACTGTCGAGCTGGCCCACCTCTTTCCAGTCCAGCATTTTGAAACCGTTTTTCTCGGCTTCCTTACCCATCACCTCAAGCGCCTTTGTTTTCCAGGCATCATTTTTTTCGGTATTGAGATAGGACGCAAAGGCCACGGTCTGGACCACCCCGCCGTTTTCCTTGATTGCCATCAGCTCTTCGTCATCCAGGTTGCGACTGACATCGTTCAGGGCTCTGGCGGAGGAATGGGACGCGATTACCGGCGCCTTGGTCAGACGCAGGGTTTCCAGGTTGGCGGCCTTGGAGGGATGCGACAGGTCGATGATGATTCCGACCCGGTTCATTTCCCCGATCAGCTCGCGCCCCAGATCACTGAGCCCGTTATGCAACCACACACCGTCGCTCTCACCGGTATTGGAATCGGAGAACTGGCTGTGGCCGTTGTGCGACAGTGACATATAGCGCGCGCCGCGATCGTAAAACTCCTGTACCAGGCTGAGATCGGTACCCAGTGGATAGGCGTTTTCCACCCCGATCAGCGCTGCCAATTTGCCGTTGGCAATCAACTCGCGCACCTGCGCTGTGGTGGTCGCCAGGCCTATGCGTTCCGGAGCAATTTCTTCGGTCAGGCGATGTACCGCATCGAACTTGGCTCGCGCATTTTCCAACGCTGCCGCGTAACCCTCTTCGGTAAGCTCCCCCTGCCCGGTGTAAATGCTGAACCACACCGCATCCAGCCCACCCTGCTCCAGTTTGCCCAGATCGACCTGGGTCTGCAGGTTTTGGGTGTAGTTATGATCCGCGGTGAAGTTGCTGACATCGATGTCGACATGAGT
>NZ_DATCMV010000003.1:0-17459 GCF_036563125.1 Microbulbifer sp. | reverse complement strand
TGCTTTGCCAGCTCGATTTCAATGTCCTGCTGCGTGGCGGCGCGGTGCAGTGAGTCTGTATTGGCGATATCGACCAGAATGCGCAGTTTGCCGCGCCTTCTGATCGCGTCCAGGTCACCCTTCTCGATGTAGTTGTTATAGGCGCCGATTGGATACTCGCCGGTGGTGTCCGGAGCCCACTCGGCTTCGGGGCGAAGCTCGTCGCTCGCCGCCGGATGACCGGTGTATTTTTGCTGAGGTTGTTGGTCGTCGCTCTCGTCGCTCGCGCTGGCGTTGTCGACCGCGGCGTCGTCCCTTGGAGCTTGTTGCGAGGCTCCGGTGTCATCCCGCTGTGAAAGCTGCTCTGCAGGTTGATTCGGTGAAGATGGTTTGCCCGCCTCGCGCTCGCAGCCGCCAGCGAGTAGCTGGGCACAGAGTAGAGCCAAGCAGGTAGACAGGCGCAGACCTGGCGGCATATGCGCTCCCAAACGGTTCGAATCGAGGTATACCTTCAAGTCTAGTCACAGGTTCGGGGTTGCAGCCGCTTCGGGCGGAGACGCAAAAAAAAGCCCGGCATGAAAGCCGGGCCTGTTCTCGCGCTTTGGGGGTACAGCAATTCAGTGCTGCGGCTTCTCCGGGCGATAGACCCCCACGTTTTTGTAGCCCTCATCCAGCAGGTGCGAGGCGTGCAGCTTGCTCATGACGCCGCGGGCGCAGTAAAGCAGGTACTGCTTGTCCTTATCCAGGGATTTGAACGCGGTGCTCAGGCGGTAAAACGGGATCGTCTCCACACTGGTGTTGTCGAGTTCCAGCGGGTTCACTTCCTCTTCGGTGGGGTGGCGGATGTCGATGACGATGGCATTGCCGGGCTCGGCGAATTCCTCTACCGCCGGCGCGTCTTCACCCAGGTCTTCCATCACCTCGTCGATGTTCTGCATCACGCGGTTACCGATGGCGCGGTCGAGCACGGTGAAGTCGAAGCGGGTCTCCTCGTGTTGCACTTTTTCCATCTTCGCGCGGGTGGTGGGTTTCACCGAAATCACACCGCAGTACTCGGGCATGTTCGCGGCGAATTCCTCGGTGCCGATCTCCCGCGCGGTGCGGATGATGTCGGTCTTGTCGGATGTGATCAGCGGGCGCAGCACCAGGGTGTCGGTGACGCTGTCGATCACCGACAGGTTTTTCAGGGTCTGACTGGAAACCTGGGCGATGGCCTCGCCGGTCACCAGGGCATCCACATCCAGCTCCTTGGCGATCACCGAGCCCGCGCGCAGCATCATGCGCTTCAGGGTTACGCCCATGTAGGAGTCGTCGATGCGCTCGAGGATCTCTGCGACGACTTCGTCAAACGGCACGGTGATGAATTTCACCCGGTGGGAGGCGCCGTATTTTTCCCACAGGTAGAAGGCCACTTCCTTTACCCCCAGCTCGTGCTGGCGCCCGCCCAGGTTGAAGAACAGGTAGTGGGTGCGGATGCCGCGCTTGATGGTCAGATAACTCGCCACGGTGGAATCGAAGCCGCCGGAGACCAGCGAGATCACCGGGTCCTGGGTGCCGAGCGGGAAGCCGCCGAGGCCCTGGTGCAGCTGCTCGATCACGTTCAGCTTGTCGTGGCGGATTTCCAGTTTCACGGTGATATCGGGGTTTTTCAGTTTCACCCCGGCGGCCTCGGTGTTCTGGTTCAGGCCGCCGCCCACGTACTGCTCCACCTCGAGGGACTGGAAGTCGTGCTTGCCGGTACGCTTGACCCGCACGCAGAAGGTTTTGCCCTTGAGCTTGTCGCCCCATACCGACAGGGTTTTCTGGTACATATCGTCCATGTCGCCCAGCGGGAACTGCTGTACCCGTGCGAAGTTGGCGATGCCGGGCGTGTGCGACAGCACCTCTTCAATACGGTCGGACAGGTGGGCTACGGCGTCTGGCGCGATCACATCAATTTTTTCCCAGTCCTTGCGCACCTGGATACGGTCATCCAGCGCGCGCAACAGCTTGCGCAGGTTGTCGGCGAGCTGTCGCGACATGCGCTTGCGCACCGGGTTGCTCTTGATGGTGATCTCTGGGAAAAACTTGACGACGAAGTGCATAGGAAAGTGCCAGAACCGCGATTGACAGAAATGTGAGCCGGGAAACGCGTACACTGCTTCCCGGCAAAGGTGGCGAATTATAAACTCGCTACCGGGAATTTGCTTGCGGCACCAAATTGGTGCTTTGCGTGACTTTCCGGCCCCTTATTGGTGCATCTTGCAGTTTGAAAGCACCAATATTGGGACTATCTTGGGGTTGTCCTGGGAATTGCCCGGCCAGTTTTGTCCCAAAATGGGCCGCTGCCGCCGTATTCAGCACGCCAAATATCGACTACAGCCAGTTTGCCCCAATTTGGCACACTCCTTGCTTTTACAGTTGCCACAAGATAAAGCGAATTGGCGCGACACATAACTTTTTCATTCTTGGAGGACTGCAATGTCAAAGACGCTCGGACTGATCAAAGAGAGCGAAGCCAGATGGGTAGACCTGCGCTTCACCGATACCAAAGGTAAGGAACAGCACGTTTCCATTCCTTCTAAGGAAGTGAACGGCGAGTTCTTCGAAGTAGGCAAGATGTTCGATGGTTCCTCCATTGCTGGCTGGAAAGGCATTAACGAATCCGACATGGTGCTGATGCCGGTTGACGATACCGCGTTCCTGGACCCGTTCACCGACGAGCCCACTGTAATTATTCGCTGTAACATCGTTGACCCGATCACCGGTCAGGGTTACGAGCGCGACCCGCGTTCCATTGCCATGCGCGCCGAGGAATACCTGAAGTCCACCGGTCTGGGTGACAAGGTACTGATGGGTCCGGAGCCCGAGTTCTTCGTATTTGACGACATCACCTGGGGTGCCGAAATGGGCGGCGCCTTCTACAAGATCAACTCCCAGGAAGCGGCCTGGTCTTCTGGCGCCAGCTATGCCGAAGGCAACATGGGTCACCGTCCGGGTGTGAAAGGCGGCTACTTCCCGGTTCCGCCCGTCGACTCCCTGCACGACATCCGCGCTGCCATGTGTGCCGCGATGGAGCAGATGGGTCTGGAAATCGAAGTACACCACCACGAAGTGGGTACCGCTGGCCAGTGTGAAATCGGCGTTGGCGCCAACACCCTGACCAAGAAGGCTGACGAAGTTCAGATCCTGAAGTATGCGGTGCACAACGTTGCCCACGCTTACGGCAAAACCGCCACCTTCATGCCCAAGCCGCTGGTAGGTGACAACGGTTCCGGTATGCACGTACACCAGTCCTTCAGCAAGGACGGCGTGAACCAGTTCGCCGGTGACGCCTACGCTGGCCTGTCTGAAACTGCCCTGTTCTACATCGGCGGTATCATCAAGCACGCGCGCGCACTGAACGCTATCTGTAACCCGGGCACCAACTCCTACAAGCGTCTGGTACCTGGCTTCGAAGCACCGGTAATCCTGGCCTACTCCGCGCGTAACCGCTCTGCGTCCATCCGCATTCCGTTCGTGCCGAGCCCGAAAGGCAAGCGTATCGAAACCCGCTTCCCGGACCCGATCGCCAACCCGTACCTGGCCTTCGCTGCACTGCTGATGGCTGGCCTCGACGGCGTGAAGAACAAGATCCACCCCGGCGACCCGGCAGACAAAGACCTGTACGACCTGGAGCCGGAAGAGCTGGCCGAGTACCCGACCGTTGCTTCCAGCCTGGAACAGGCTCTGGACGCACTGGATCAGGACCGCGCCTTCCTGACCGAAGGTGGCGTATTCACTGACGACGCCATCGACGCCTTCATCGCCCTGAAGCGTGAAGAAGTACAGCGTGTGAACATGACCACTCACCCGGTCGAGTTCGAAATGTACTACTCCTGCTAATTGGCAGGTATCATCGCGGCACCGCCCCGGCTTTTGATATGAGGGCGGCGCAAAGATGACGAGAAAGCCCGCACTTCGGTGTGGGCTTTTTTTTTGCGAGGCAGATGGCTAGCCTTAACACTGCAACAGAACACAAAAAGTGAGGCAGGATTGCCCATGAACAAATGGTCCATGAACAAATGGTTCCTCCTGCTGGCGCTCGTGCTGGCAGTGCCGGCGATGGCGCTGCAGGATTCCGGTGCGCAATCGGGTGCGGACGAGGATAAATCCTCCGGCGGCACCAGTGTCTACAAGATCGTCGGCCCTGACGGGCGGGTCACCTTCAGTGATACCGCACCCGCGGGCTCCAGGGCGGAAAAGATCAAGATTGGCCCCACCAACGTGCAGCCCATCGCACCGCCCGCACCCCTGCCACTGCGCAAGCTCACGCCCAAGAGTGGCGACGACAATCGCGATAGCCGGGAGTACGACCTGGGGCCGGTGAATTTCGCCATCGTCAGCCCGTCCAACGATGCCACCATCCCCCCGGGACAGCGCTTTATCGTGCTGCAGGTGGCACTGGAGCCGGTGCCCCGCGACGGTTACGCCTTTTACGCGGTCATCGATGGCCAGCGCTGGTCCGGCACCTCATCCGGCACCAGCCTGGATATCTCCGCGCTGGAGCGCGGCACCCACAGCATTCAGGCGGTACTGCTGGACGCCAGCGGCCGGCCACTGGCGCAGTCCCAGGTGATCCAGGTGCATGTAAAGCGCCCGGGTGGCCAGGTGCCGGACTTCCCCGCCGAGCAGGCGCCACAGATGCCGAAAGCGCCGGTGGCACCGGGTATTGCGAATCCGCCGAAACCCCGGCCGCGCTGAATCGGTATTTCTGTTCTGTCGGGCGCCATCTGCAGGCGCCTGGCATCCCTGCTCTCCTTTGTTTCCCCTGTTTCGCTGTTCCTGGCGCCTCCTCTGTCCCTGTGCCCAATTGTGAGCGGCTTATCTGGCTATTTTTTGCTCTGCGCACAATAATGGTGCACTCTGTGGCGGTATCTTTTCCCGGTGCCCCGCAAAGTTTCTTGTGAATCCGGTTTTTGCGCCATTTTGGTTTGCTTTTTGCACTGCCATTAGGCGAACGGGAAATATGAACCAAATCGGGACCCTTAACCCGAAATTCTCAACCTCGGAAGCCTGAATGCTCAACGACCGCCAGTTACGCTTGCTGCTGGACAACCTCACGTCGGCTGTGTTGGTGCTCGATGAAAACCTGGCCCTCTGCTACCTCAACTCGGCGGCAGAAGACTTGGTGGCAGCCTCCAGCGCCCGTGCCATCGGGCTGCCGCTGGAAGAGGTGGTGAGGGAATCCCGCTCGCCGGAGCAGGCGTTGCGCGCGGCGCTGGCCACCGGCGAGAAGTACACCGTGCGCCGCGCCCTGTGGTTTCTGCACAACCTGGAAGAGTGCACCGTGGACTACTCGGTGACGCCACTGACGGATCTCGGCCTGCTGCTGCTGGAGGTCCAGTCCATGGACCGCCTGCTGCGCATTGCCCGCGAGGACGCGCTGCTCTCCGCCCAGGAGACCACCCGCAACCTGGTGCGGGGCATGGCCCACGAGGTGAAAAATCCCCTCGGTGGAATTCGCGGAGCGGCACAGTTGCTGCAACGGGAGCTGAAGGATCTGGGGGACGATGGTCTCGGTGAGTACACCCAGATCATCATCGAAGAGGCGGATCGCCTGCGCAATTTGGTGGACCGCATGCTCGGCCCGCGCAAGCCGGTGAGGCTGCAGTCGGTGAATGTACATTCGATTACCGAGCGTGTGGCCCAGCTGATCGAGGCGGAGTGCGATGGCGCGCTGGAAATCAAGCGCGACTACGACCCCTCGATTCCGGATATCCCGGCGGACAGCGAACAGCTGATCCAGGCGGTGCTGAATATTGCGCGTAACGCCATGCAGGCCATTGCCGAGAATATCGGGCTGGCGGAGGGGGAGCTCACCATCCGCACCCGGGTGCAGCGACAGTTCACCATCGGCCGCCGCCACTGCGCGCTGGTGTGCCGTATCGATGTTGTCGACAACGGCCCCGGAATTCCGGAAGACATCCGCGAGCGAATTTTTTACCCGATGATTTCCGGGCGCGCCGAGGGCTCGGGGCTGGGGCTATCCATTTCCCAGCACATCATCAACCAGCACCGGGGGCTGATTAAATGCGAGAGCCGCCCGGGACTGACCGAATTCCAGATTTATCTGCCGCTGGCAAACGATTAGGGACCAGCGGCAACGAGAACCAGTAGTAACAAAATTATTAGAAAGTAATCACAGAGCCGGAAAATTATTATGAACAATCGCGTATGGATCATTGATGACGACCGCTCCATCCGCTGGGTGCTGGAGCGCGCCCTTTCCCGGGCGGGAATCGACACAACCTGCTATGAAAATGGCGATCGCGCGCTGGACGATTTTTACAGCGAATCACCGGACGTGGTGATCAGCGATATTCGCATGCCCGGTTCCGATGGTTTCAAACTGCTGCAGCGTTTCCAGGCTGAACGCCCGTCGCTGCCGATCATCATCATGACCGCGCACTCGGACCTCGACAGCGCGGTGGCGGCCTACCAGGGCGGCGCCTTTGAATATCTGCCCAAGCCCTTCGACGTGGACGAGGCGGTGGCGGTCACCCGTCGCGCGTTGGCACACGCCAATGAGCAACAGCCGGAAGAGCCGGTGGTGATTGAAAATGGCACCGGCAACAAGGAAATCATCGGCGAGGCGCCGGCGATGCAGGAGGTGTTCCGCGCAATCGGCCGCCTGTCCCACTCCAATATCACCGTGCTGATCAACGGCGAGTCCGGTACCGGTAAGGAGCTGGTGGCGGCGGCGCTGCACAACCACAGCCCGCGCAAGAGCCAGCCGTTTATCGCCCTCAACATGGCGGCGATTCCCCGGGACTTGATGGAGTCCGAGCTGTTCGGCCACGAGAAGGGTGCCTTCACCGGTGCTAGCGCCCAGCGCGCCGGTCGCTTCGAGCAGGCCAACGGCGGTACCTTGTTCCTGGATGAGATCGGGGATATGCCCGCGGAGACTCAAACCCGTCTGCTCCGGGTGCTTGCAGACGGGGAGTTCTACCGGGTGGGCGGCCACACCCCGGTAAAAGTGGATGTGCGTATCATCGCCGCCACTCACCAGAATCTCGAGCGTCTCGTAGAGCAGCACAAATTCCGCGAAGACCTTTTCCACCGCCTCAACGTTATCCGCATTCATATCCCGCGTCTCGCCGATCGCCGCGAAGACATCCCCCGCCTGGTGCGACACTTCTTCAATATCGCCGCCAAGGATCTCGGGGTAGAACCGAAAATCCTGCTCAAGGACACCGAGGAATACCTCGCCAGCCTCGACTGGCCCGGTAACGTGCGCCAGCTGGAAAACACCTGCCGCTGGATCACCGTGATGGCCTCCGGTCGTGAGGTGCATGTCGACGACCTGCCTCCAGAGCTGCACCAGCAGAGCGCCAGCAGCGAAGTGCCCCAGGACTGGCAGAAAGCCCTGCGCCTGTGGGCGGATCAGGCTCTCGCCACCGGCCAGCGGGAAATCCTCGGGCAGGCCGTGCCGGCATTCGAGCGCGCGCTGATCGAAATTGCCCTCAAGCACACCGCCGGCCGCAAACGCGATGCCGCCGAGCTGCTGGGCTGGGGGCGCAATACCCTCACCCGCAAGCTCAAAGAACTGGGCATGGGTGGCGGCGAGGACTGACAGCACGTAGCTCCGGCGATATCATTGTCACGGGCACCCTCGGGTGCCCGTTTTCATTTGCGTGCCGTCGGCCAGGGGCCGCGCCGCATTCTTCTCTGCTTTAATGCCAGATAGCTACCCATAAGTATTGATCCCGGAGCCTTCCATGAGCGACCTCCCCCACTGTCCCAAATGCCAGTCGACCTACACCTACGAAGACCGCAATCTGTTTGTGTGCCCGGAATGTGGCCATGAATGGTCGGCGGAGCAGGGTGCATCGGGTGCCGATGACGGTCTGGTAATTAAAGATGCCAACGGCAATCTGCTGGCAGACGGTGACTCGGTGACCGTGATCAAGGATCTCAAGGTCAAGGGTTCGTCACTGGTGGTGAAAGTGGGTACCAAAGTGAAGAATATTCGCCTGGTCGAGGGGGACCACGATATCGACTGCAAGGTGGATGGTATCGGCCCGATGAAACTGAAATCGGAATTCGTCAAAAAAGCCTGATTTCTCGCACTGCCGGCGTAACAAAATCGCCGGCAGACCGCTCTCCGCTGGTCCAGACTTGCCCATAGCCACGGGGTTTTTCTGGAATATGCATGGCCATAACCAGGTCGTTTTCTGATTTATCGCTGACCGGCGTGTATTTCACTTCCATCTTACTGGTGCTTGCCGCTCTCGCCTGCGGTTACCTGGTGGGGCGCCGGCTCGGGAGAAGCCGCAAAGGCCGCCGGGATGATCCCTCCATGGGCAGTGCGGTGGCCGCCACTCTCGGTCTGCTGGCATTCATGCTGGCGCTCACCTTCAATATGACCGCCGACCGTTTCGGCCAACGCAAGGCGCTGCTGCTGGAAGAGGTCAATGCCATCGGCACAACCTACCTGCGCACGGATTTTCTGCGCGCGGACAATCGCACGCGCGCGCGGCAATTGCTGCTGGAGTACACAACCTTGCGCGGCTTCGACCCGCACACCATGACTGTGGAGGATTTTCTGCGTGCCATCCGCCGCAGTGAGCAAATCCAGCAGGAACTGTGGCAACTGGTGCAGGAGGAAATTGCTGCCGGTACCGAAAGCGTTCGCCTGAGCGCCTTCTACGAACCCCTGAACCAGGTCATTGATCTGCACACTTCCAGGCTCCAGGTGGGGGTGGAATACCAGGTGCCGGCACCAATCTGGGGGGCGCTTTACGCGATTACTGCGCTGGCGGTATTCGGTATCGGTTTTCAGCTGGGGGTCAGTGGCAGCGGTTCGAAACTGGTGGCGCTGGCGATGGCCATGGCATTTGCGCTGGTGATCCTGCTGATAGCCGATCTCGACCGCTCCGGCGAGGGCATGCTGGTAGTGGACCAGGCGCCGATGAAGAACCTGGCCGGCCAGATGAAAGAGAGTGACGACGGCAAAAAATGAGCCTGCCGCTGTCGGGAAGTGCTTAGAGCTTCACGATGGTCAGCGTGATGGCGCCGACGTCAAAGCCCCATTTACTCAGGTCCGATTCCCCGATCAGGGTACGGTCGTCGATCAAATACATACGATCGTCCACGCTGATATTGATCGTGCGTCCGTCGTAGGGAACCTGTAGAACATAGCCGATGAAGGCACTGTTGCCGCTCACCGCCAGGTGCGCTTCACCCACCACATCTTCCGCACGCCCGATATAGTGGCGCTCGTTGTCGCTTGCTTCTCGCAATTCCAGCTGCCAGTTGCGGTATTGAATTTCGCCGTCATCAAACTCGAATTTTTCCGCCAGCAACCCGCGCCCATTATTCCAGGTGCCATTCAGCGTTGCGGTAAACCGCCGGGTTACCTTGCCCGCGCGGTTTTTTACGATACCGTGTGCGCGCAATGGGCCATTGAAAAATTGTTCGGGAATGAACCGCGGTGTGCTTTCTGCATAGTCTTCAACCGCCGGTCCACTGCATGCCTGCAGTAGTGGCAGTGCCATTGCGAATAACAGGGAGAGGGCGACTCGTCTCATGGGAACACCTGTGTGCGTTGAATTACCCTTGATACGAGTCGTTCCCGGGGACGGATCAATCCCCGCTAGTTCGGGTCGAGTCGCCTGAGGTCGGTAAATCATCCAGTGGGGACTGATCACGGGGTGGCAGCAGCGGCTCGTCGCGGCTGATGAATTCGCGCATGAATATTTCCCAGAACGCCATAAACAGCGCCGCCAGCAGTGGGCCTATGGCGAAGCCGCTGATACCGAACATGATGAGTCCGCCGACGGTGGAGAACAGCACGATATAGTCCGGCAGCTTGGTATCGCGGCCCACCAGAATCGGGCGCAGGATGTTGTCCACCAGGCTGATCACCAGCACCCCAAAAATCATCAGCACGGTGGCCTTGACCGCTTCGCCGGTGGAATACAGGTAGAGCGCGGCGGGGAACCAGATAATGGCGGCGCCCACCGCCGGCAGCAGCGACAGTACCGTCATCACCACACCCCACAGCAGCGGCGCCGGCAGCCCCAGCGCCCAGAAGATCATTCCTCCCAGTGCACCCTGAGTCACGGCCACCACCAGGTTGCCCTTGATGGTGGCGCGGGTGACCTCGGCAAATTTTGCCAGCAGCAGTTTTTCCCGCTCGTCCCCCAGTGGCAGCGCGCGGATCAGCAGTGCCACCAGCGCGTTGCCGTCGCGAATCAGGAAGAATGTCAGGTACAGCATCAACCCGAGGCTGACAAAAAAGTTGAGGGTGTTCTGGCCGAGGGCCAGCGCATTTTTTGCAATCAGGCTGCCGGCGGTCATCAGCCCGCCGAGCAGGCGCTGCTTCACGCCCTCGAAGTCCAGCCCGAAACGTTCGAGCGCGGCATTGATGCCGGGAAACGCCGCGCGCACCTGTTCCACCTTGGCGCCGAGATTGATCTCGCCGGACTGTACCTTCTGGTACAGGTTTACCACTTCACTGACAAACGAGCTGGCCACCAGTAGCACCGGGATCACCACTACGATCAGGCACAGTAGCAGGGTCAGCAGTGCGGTGAGATTTGGCCACTTGGGGAAACGATGTAGCAGGTGGCGGTACAGCGGGTGGAAAATCAAAGCGACCGCACAGGCCCAGAAAATCGCGGTAAAAAACGGCTGCAGCAGCAGTACGAAGGCAATGGTCACCAGCAGCAGGGTAAAAATGAATGAACGTCTTTCCAGTTTTTCCTGCACGGTGTGCTCCCTGATTTTTGTTATCTACGTGCTCTTTTCAAATGCCGCCCGCGCTGCGGCAGGCGGCCAGCCGCTAATGTAACCAGATAGTGCGGTGCTTACCAGCGACGGTATCCACAGGTATCCACATGAAAGCGGATGCCGCTGTAGATGCCGAGCCCCATTCTCCATTTGCGCCCGTGGCGCTGGTGGATCTTGCGCAGTTTTGGCAGCAGTTCACTGCGGGTGTAATCCGCCTCGGGAATCATGTCCAGGCCGCAGAAGTGCAGGTGTTTACTGGAGCGCGCGCCGCCTGCCTTGGCGTTGTACTTGGAGGTACGCCAGCCGGAGAGCACCACCACCGGGCCGATTTCCGGCACCACGAAATTTTTGATCACCTGCAGGGTGTTCACCATGGTTTTCCAGTTGCGCTCCGGTGGAATCGCGAACGGGGGCTCGCCCACTTTCTGCCAGTCGCTGCCCTGGCGCAGCAGCACGAATGCGGGCAGCACATCACCTACCCCTTTGGTGTCGAGGAAAAATTTCAGTTTTACGAACTGCTCCCGGTTGTTGCCCTCGTCGAGGAATTTTTCAAACGCGCCTACCGAGGCCGCGGGATAGCCTTTTATCTTGAACACCATCGGCGTTTCCGGGGTGATCGGAATTCTTTCGGGCTCGGGAACCGGGATATATTCCACCGGGCGCACCACCCGCTCCGCCAGCTCGCGCACTTTCTCCACCGTCAGTACGATAAGTGCCAGCGAGCATGCGAGCACCAGCGCGCTGATCCAGATAACCCGTCGGCGCTCGATGTGAATGTCGACAAACTCGTGATCCGGGCTTTCTTTGATATCCATGCTGGCGACGACTCAACTACCAGCGGCGATAACCGCAGGTGTCCACGTGAAAGCGCACACCGCTGTAGATGCCGAGCCCCATATTGCTATCGGGGCCAAGGCGCGCGTGCAGGTTGTGCAGTTCTTCGACCAGTTCGGTGCGGCCGATATTCGACCGGGGCACCAGGTCCACTCCGCAAAACGACCGGTGCTTGCTCTTTTGTGAGCCGCCCGCCTTGCGGTTGTAGGTCTCGGTGCGGAACGCGGAGACGATATCCACTGGACCGATGCTGGGGACCACCTCATCGCGAATCAGCTTCAGGGTGGCGACGATATTCGGCCACTGCTGCCGCGGCGGAATAGCGAACGGCGGCTCGTTGATGTCGAGCCAGTCTGATCCCTGGCGCAGCAGGTTTTCGGGCTCGATGGTATCGGCCACCCCCGCCTCCTCGAGAAACAGCGCAAACTGGCCGAACTCGCGCCGGTTGGCACCGGTGCGCAGGAAATCATTGAGGCTGGCGACAGTGGCGACGCGGTAGCCCTTGAGTTCGACGTAGGGTTTCTCCCGTGCCTGGAACTGAAGGTAAACCCACAGGCCCAGCAGCAGCACCAGCAACAGCACCGCCACACCCAGTACCACCCACCAGTTGGTCTGCTGGTTGGGGGACAGGTGGTGGTAGCGGCGTTTTACGGTGGAAAGTGGATTGCCTGGCGGCATGCCCGCTGCCTGTCTGTGTTGTTGGTCTAATGATTTGGGGGCGACGGGAAAGCGATTGCCGGGAATCGCCCCTCCACAAACTATAGCTCTCCAGTGGCGGGCTGGCAGATACAAAAAAGGCGGTCGCAATGACCGCCTTTTCGCTGGATCGATACGCTATCAGGCCTTGGGGCCGGCCGCGTTGATCGCATCGCTGACCGCGAACTTGCCGATGTTTTCGGCAAACAGGGCCGCCAGCTTTTTCGCCGCTGCGTCGTAGGCCGCAGGATCGGCCCAGGCGTTGCGCGGGTTCAGGTAGGACTTGTCCACACCCGGTACTTCCAGCGGGATTTCCAGGTTCATGATGTCCAGGTGCTCGGTGCCGACGTTGTCGAGCGCGCCGTTCTGGATCGCCGCAACCACCGCGCGGGTGACCGGAATCGGGAAGCGCTTGCCTTTCTCGCCGGAACCGCCGGTCCAGCCGGTGTTCACCAGGTAGACCTTGGAGTCGAAGCCCTCGATGCGCTTCATCAGCAGGTCCGCGTATTCACGGGGTGCGCGCGGCATGAACGGAGCGCCGAAGCAGGTGGAGAAGGTCGGGTTGATGCCCGCTTCTGCGCCCAGCTCGGTGGAACCCACGCGCGCGGTGTAGCCGGACAGGAAGTGGTAAGCGGCCGCTTCCTTGGACAGAATGGCTACCGGGGGCAGTACGCCGGTCACGTCGCAGGTCAGGAAGATAACGTTCTTGGGTTCGCCGGCGCGGTTTTCCAGCTGACGCATTTCCACGTGCTCCAGCGGGTAGGAGCAGCGGCCGTTCTCGGTCAGGCTGGTGTCGTCGTAGTCCGGTACGCCCGCTTCGTTGGTCACCACATTCTCGACGATGGCACCGAAGCGGATGGCATCCCAGATCACCGGCTCGTTTTTCTGGCTCAGGTTGATGGTCTTGGCGTAGCAGCCGCCTTCCATGTTGAACACACCGCCCTTGGCCCAGCCGTGCTCGTCGTCACCGATCAGGTAGCGCTCCGGGTCTGCAGACAGGGTGGTCTTGCCGGTGCCGGACAGGCCGAAGAACAGGCACACATCGCCGTCCTCGCCCACGTTGGCGGCACAGTGCATCGGCATCACGTCTTTCTCCGGCAGCAGGAAGTTCTGCACGGAGAACATCGCTTTCTTCATCTCACCGGCGTAGCGCATGCCCGCCAGCAGTACCTTGCGCTGGGCGAAGTTGATGATCACGCAGCCTTCGGAGTTGGTGCCGTCGCGGGACGGGTCGCACTCGAAGTTGGCTGCGTGCAGGATACGCCACTCTTCCTTGCCTTTCGGGTTGTACTGTTCGGCGCGGATAAACATGTTGCGGCCGAACAGGTTGTGCCACGCGGTGTGGGTGGTCACTTTCACGGGGATGTAGTGGTCTTCGTCCTGGCCCACGTGCAGCTGCTGCACGAAGCTGTCGTGACTGGCGACGAAGTCTTCCACACGGCTCCACAGGGCATCGAATTTGTCTGCCGGGAAAGCGCGGTTCACGCTGCCCCACTCGATGCTGTCGGCAGTAGAGGGCTCCTCAACCACAAAACGGTCCGCCGGAGAACGGCCGGTGCGTTCACCGGTAACGGCTAACAGAGCTCCGGTGTGCGTGAGGTGACCCTCGCCGCGCTGCAGTGCCTGCTCCACCAGTTGCGCGGCGGAAAGGTTGGAAAATACCTGCACCGTATCGACTTGCTGTGCCATTCGCTTATTACCCATGAAAGTTGTATCACTGAAATAAATAGTAGGGGGTGCCGCCAAGTATCGCGACAAACGGTAAGCTTTCGCGAGCTGGTACAGCGGCCAAGCATCGCGTGCCGGCGCATTATGGCAAACTTCAAATTATGATCACAGAAAAACCGCATATTTTTTGATCAAAGACAGCGTTGTCAGGAAAATTTTTCGCGGTTTTTCATCAAATTTTATGATGTAGTTTTTTTACTTCATAAATTTGGGGAATATTGATGGTTCTGTAGTTTCGACTACAGTCAGCAACGTGCCTGGAAAGGGACCGATTGATGCGCTGGCTGCTGAATGGCGGGTACAAAAAAGCGCGCCATGGGCGCGCTTGTTATCGGGGGCGTCAGTGCAGGGTGTGCGGTGGAGCGTTGAACAGGTCCTCGACCTTCTCGCGATCGAAGCGGTAGGTGCGGTTGCAGAACTGGCAGTCCGCAGTGATCTCCCCGCCCTGTTCCTCCAGCAGTTTGTACACATCTTCCGGGCCCATGGCGATCAGCGCGCGGGCGCTGCGCTCGGGCGAGCAGCTGCACTTGAAGCGGATGTTGGCGGTGCCGAGGGTCGCCGGCTCCAGCTCGTGGAACAGGCGCACCAGTAGCTGGTCGTGGGGCAGGTTGTGCAGCTCCCCGGCGGTAACGGTGGAGGCCAGGTGCACCCCGGTCTCCCAGGCGTCGGCATTTTCCTCTTCACTGGCGGCATTGTTGCCCGGCAGCACCTGCAGCATGATGCCACCCACGGTATCGGCGTTGGATTCGATCCAGAAACGGGTCTTCAGCTGCTCGGACTGGGTAAAGTAATCCTCCAGGCACTCCGCCAGGGTGTCTTTCTCCAGCGGCACGATGCCCTGGTAGCGCTCGCCCTCCTGCGGGTCCACGGTGATCACCAGCGCGCCGCGGTTGCCCACCAGCTCGCGCAGGGTGGCATCTTCTTTGATCTCGGCACCTTCGGCGACCCGCGCCAGTCCGCGCACGTCGCTGTGGTTGGTGCATTCCGCCACCAGCAGCGGTACGTCGCCTTCACCGCGGGCCTGCAGCATCAGGATGCCCTCGAACTTGAGGGTAGTGGAGAGCAGGCAGGAGGCGGCGAGGAACTCGCCCAGCAGTCGCTGTACCGGCAGCGGCAGCTGGTTTTGCTCGAGCACTTCCCGGTACGCCTTGGTGAGTGTGACCACTTGGCCGCGCACATCGTGCTTGGAAAAAATAAAGCGTTCCAACTGGTCGGACATGGCTGCGTGCCTCGCTGAAAATTTGGGGGTCGCGATTTTAGTGCCTGCCGCGCCCAAATACGATGACCTTCAATGGGCAACGTTTAATGTTAGTGACGATTGCGCGGGGAAACCGCCTGCGGAGCCCGCTCAGCCGCAGTGCTGGCGGATCTGGGCTTCCATTTTGACCGCCTCCTGCTGCCGCTCGCGTTCGCTGATGGTGGTCTCTTTGCCGTTTTCATCCACGAAATACACCCGCCCACGCAGTATCTGCAGCTGCCGGCGGGCGTGGTTGCAGGCGTTCAATCGCTGCTGTTGTACCCGCGCCTGCTGTGATTCCTTGCGCGCCGCGTATTCCTGGTCAATTTCCCGCGAACGCGTGGTATCGGGGAAATCCTGGCGCCGGGTGGGATCGGCACCGTTGATCGGCTTGAGCTGGCCATCCAGGGATTCCGCCTTGGCTGTCACCGGCGGTCGGTCGCCAAAATGGACTTTGCCGTCCGCGTCCACCCAGCGGTAGAGCTCTTCCGCGCTGGCGTTGAGGGCCAGCGCAAAACCGGCCAGCAGTGACAGAGTCTGTTTCACAGTTTCCCTCCCTGGGTTACTTTGGTTGCTGGACCTGGCGTTACTGGACCTGACCGAGTGCTTCCGCGGCGGTGCGCTCCGCCAGGGTGCCAAACAGGCCCTGGGAGTGACGCTCGGGGATCTGGTAGGTCTGCAGGATCAGCGGCTGCTGCTCGCGAGCGGCGGCGGTATCCAGCACCATGCGGTAGCCAGAGCTGTCCCGCAGATCCACGAATTCCCCTTCACTGGACTCCATTAGCTGCGCGAACTGCAGGAAATCGTGGACCTTCTCGCCGTTGACCGACTCGATGATCCAGTTTTTCCAGTCGTGGTAGCCGAGGTTCACCGGCGCCGGCAGTACCTTCAGTGCCACCACCAGCTCCTGCTGCTCGGGGCTCGACCACTGGTTGCGCGCGTTGAGGTATTCAATCGGCGCCTTGGAGTGCCAGTTGTTGCCCCAGCGCTTGATCAGGTTCATGTTCAGCGGCACAAACACCACACCGCCGTAGATGAAATAGCGCGGGCGCTGGTCGAATTTTTCCCCCTGCACCAGCGAGCGTGAGGGCGGGGTGGCGGCGAGGGTGATCTCAGCATTGTGGATCTCACCATTGCGGGAGAATCTCACCGGCAGCTGGTCGCCCACGTGGTGATGATCCACCGCGTAGTGATAGTTGGTGCGCTGGTTTTCCCGCCACTCGATGGTGCGGTCGGCGGCAATATCGAAACCGTCCACCTGCAGCAGCACATCTCCAGCCTGCAGCACCTGCGCCGCCGGCGCATCTTCAAACACCCGCACCACCAGTGCGCCTTCCTGGTCCTCTTCGAGGCCCGCCGCGGCTTTCATCGACGGACTCTCCAGGCTCTGGGTCACCGCGCCCAGTTCCGGGAAGCCCTGGTGCACACCGTCTTCCGAATCCTGCAGTACGTGCTCGATCACACTCGGCGGTACGAAGTAGCCGAGGTTCTCGGCGCCGTTGCTGTTGTTGGTCTGCATGGCGACACCGACGATCTTGCCGTTGGAGATCACCGGGCCGCCGCTGTTGCCGGGATTGATGGCGGCATCGATCTGGCCGGCCATCAGGTAGCTCTCGGCGTGGGCGTAGTACTGGTGCTCTACCCGGGACAGCACGCCGCGGGTGATGGACAGTGACTTGCCGCCGATGGGGTAGCCGTAGACGGTGACCTCTTCCTGCAGTTCGGGAAGGCTGCCAAAGGGCAGCGGGCGGGTGTCGTCGAAGAAGGTTTCGTCATCGACGGTGAGCAGTGCGAGGTCGGCGTCGTGGGAGACGAATTTGACCCGCGCGCGGAATTTCTGCGCGTCGCCGTGGCGCTGGACCTGGATGTAGCTGCCGTCGGCGACGACGTGGGCATTGGTGAGGATCTGCTTGCCTTTGATGACGGCGCCGGAGCCGGAAAGTTGCTGGGCGTTCAGCAGGGCCCAGGGGTTGAAATAGTCGGGCGCGGCGGCGGTGGTGTAGATCTTGATGATCGAACGCTTGAGCTGCTCGTGCTCGCGACTGTCGGCGTGGGCGAGCTGGGTGAAACAGAGAATCAGCAGGCAGATCTTCAGCAGATGTTTCATTGCGGCTTCTTGGTTATTCGTTGGATTTCGGGAGTTTAGCACTTTGCTTCCATTTCCCGTGGGGTGGGTGCTTTGAATGTCCTTTGGAGGCGGCCGGGCACCGGGTAAGGGTTTTCAGGACCG
>NZ_DATCMV010000182.1:0-3121 GCF_036563125.1 Microbulbifer sp. | reverse complement strand
TTGATCTGTATCAGGTGCACTGGCCAGAGCGGCAGTCCAACTTTTTCGGCAAGCTGGGTTACCAGCATGGCGAAGACGACGGTGTGGATATCAGTGAAACCCTGAGCGCGCTGCAGGAGCTGGTGGCGGCGGGCAAGGTGCGCCATATCGGCCTGTCCAACGAGACCCCGTGGGGGATGCATCGTTACCTGCGTCTCGCCGCCCACGGCAGCAAGCCACGGGTTGCCTCAATCCAGAACCCCTACAGCCTGCTGAACCGCACCTTCGAGGTGGGACTGGCGGAAATGGCCATTCGCGAACAGTGTGGTCTGCTCGCCTATTCCCCACTGGCCTTTGGCACCCTGAGCGGTAAATACCTGAATGGCGCCAGACCCGCGGGCGCGCGCCTGACCCTGTTCGAGCGCTTCCAGCGCTATACCGGTGAGCGCGCAGCTTCCGCCACTGAACAGTACGTGAAGCTGGCAGGGGAGTTTGGCCTTGACCCGGCACAGATGGCACTGGCCTTCGTCACTGAGCAACCTTTCGTGACCTCCAACATTATCGGCGCCACTACCATGGAGCAGCTCAGATCCAACATCGCCAGTAGCGAGCTGCGCTTGAGTGAAAACCTGCTGGAGGCCATCGAGGCGATCCACCGCGAGAACCCCAACCCGGCGCCTTGATCCTAGGCCCCGGCGCATAATCTGTGTCCTCTGGCGCGAAGCCCTGCCGTCGCTGTCTATACTGCAAGGCAGTGTTTCGCGCCGAGCCGGGTCGACCCTTCGGTGCAACTGGCCATCGAACCAAGGGGAGTTTTCATGCAGACCGGTCATCACACCCTCAACGACCTATTTGCCCAGTTGGGCCTCAGCTCCGACGACAACGCCATCGAGGACTTTCTCGCCCGTCATCACCTGGTGGGTGAGGAAACCCTGGCCCGGGCGCAGTTTTGGAGCGAGAGCCAGCGCAAATTCCTGCGCGATGCGATTCTGGAAGATTCGGACTGGTGCGAGGTGGTGGACGAGCTGGACGCGCTGTTGCGGCACTAAGCTCGGCCAGGATTGCGGAATCACTGGCGTCACGACTTATTGGAGGCCGCACCCCCCAGTCAAGGCGGGCGGTTAGCGGTGGGGAGTACCCTAGGAAGGACCTGCGCGGCTATAATGCGCCGTTTTCTTCCGGGGGCAGTGGCCACCTGGTGCTAACTTCCCCGACGTCTGCTGTCCGCAATTTATGGAAAAACCCCGTTTTCGTGCCGCTCTGCTGCACCCGCGCTACTGGCTGACCTGGCTGCTGTTTGGCCTTTGGTTCCTGGTGGCTCAACTGCCCTACAACTGGCAGATGGCGCTCGGCCGAGCCCTCGGCCGGCTGATGCTGCGCTTTGCCAGCACCCGGCGGCATATCGCCGAGCGCAATCTGGCGCTGTGCTTCCCCGAACTCTCTGCCCTCAAACGTGAGCAGCTGCTGCGGCGCAACTTCGCTTCCAACGGTATCGCGCTGATGGAAACCGGCATGGCCTGGTTCCGCTCCAGCCGCTGGCTGCGCCGGCGCTTCACCATCGAGGGCCTGGAGTACCTGCAGGAGCCCCACAGCCGCGGCCAGGGTGTGGTGATGATGGCGATGCACTTCACCACCCTGGAAATCGGCGCTGCCTTCATGGCCATGAGCCATCCCGTGGACGGCATGTACCGGCCGCACAAGAACCCGGTGTACGACTACATGCAGCGCAAGGGCCGCGAGCGCCATGGGGAGGACTCCGAGGTATACCAGCGCAAGGATGTACGCGGCATGTTGCGGGCGCTGCAGAAGGGGCGCGCGGTGTGGTACGCACCGGATCAGGATTACGGTATCAAGCAGGGCGTGTTCGCGCCGCTGTTTGGTATTCCCGCCGCCACCGTGACCGGCACATCGCGCTTTGCCCGCGTCGGCCGCGCCCAGGTAGTGCCCTACACGGTCACACGCCTGGAAGGCAAGGGCTTCTATCAGGTACGGGTATTCCCGCCGATCGCCGAAATACCCTCCGGCGACGAACTGAAAGATGCGGTGCTGGTCAATCAGTTTGTGGAAGCGCGCATGCGCGAGAACCCGGCCCAGTACATGTGGGTGCACCGTCGATTCAAAACCCGCCCGGAGGGCGAGGAAGCGTTTTATCCCAAACGCAAAAAACGGCGCAAGAAGCGCAAAATTTAATCAATTCTCGCCGGGTTCGCTGCCGCGCAATGGGATGATTTTTTGCGCTGGCATCGAACTGGCACGGTCAGTAACATACCGCATTCATTTTTTGGTGGTACAGACCGGCTTCAGGCCGGTTGGAGAAGGAGTTGCAATGATTTCCGGCAGTATGGTGGCGCTTGCCACACCCATGTATGCAGACGGCAGCCTGGATTGGGAGAAACTGCACGAGCTGGTGGAATGGCACATCGAGCAGGGCACCCGTGCGCTGGTCGCTGTGGGCACCACCGGTGAATCCGCCACCCTCGATGTGCACGAACACCTCGAAGTCATCCGCCGGGTAGTGGATCAGGTCGCCGGGCGAATTCCGGTCATTGCCGGTACCGGCGCCAACTCCACCACCGAAGCCATCGAACTCACCGCCACCGCCGCCAAGTGTGGCGCGGATGCCTGCCTGCTGGTGACGCCCTATTACAACAAGCCCACCCAGGAAGGCCTGTACCAGCACTACAAGGCCGTGGCCAAGGCAGTCGATATCCCGCAGATCCTCTACAATGTGCCCGGGCGCACCGCGGTCGACATGCTGCCCGACACCGTGCGCCGCCTGTCTTCCATTGCCAACATCGTCGGCATCAAGGAAGCCACTGGCAATCTGGAGCGCGCGCGCCAGATTCTTGAGCTGGTGCCCGAGGACTTTGCGGTTTACTCCGGTGATGACGCCACCGCGGTGGAATTGATGCTGCTGGGTGGCCACGGCAATATCAGTGTGACCGCGAACGTGGCACCGGCAGCGGTAGCGCAGATGTGTGAGGCGGCGCTGGCCGGTGACGCGGAAACCGCCCGCGCCATCAATCAGCGCATCGAAATATTGCACAAAATGCTGTTTGTGGAGTCCAACCCGATACCGGTGAAATGGGCGCTGAAGGAAATGGGGCGTATCGACAGCGGTATCCGCCTTCCGCTGACCGTT
>NZ_DATCMV010000069.1:0-15301 GCF_036563125.1 Microbulbifer sp. | reverse complement strand
AGGTAAACCCCCTGCCAGGTTCCGAGCATCAACTGCCCGCTTTTCACCGGGATCGATAGGCTGCTGGCGGTAAGCGCGGCCTTGATGTGCGCCGGCATATCGTCCGCCCCTTCCATGGTGTGCGTGTACAGCGGGTCATTTTCCGGAACCAGGCGGTTCAGCCAGTTCTCCAGGTCCACCCGTGCGCTGGGATCCGCGTTTTCCTGAATCAGCAGGCTGGCGGAGGTGTGCTGGATAAACAGCGTGCACAGTCCGTCACCGGAAAAAATCTGACCCCGCAGCCAGTGTTCCACCTCATCGGTAAACTCGTGCAGTCCCTGGCCGCGCACTACAATTTCCAGCTGCCCGATCGCCATAAATCCACTCCTTTCTCACCTTAAGGGGGCGCTTCCGCTATAATCCGCGCCCCGAATTACTTGGCTTATTGTACGGTTTCGAATATGGCACTCCACCGCGTAAACACCGACGACTACCAGCAGCAACTGGACCAGAAGGTGTCCCGCCTGCAGGAGGCCTATGCCTCTTACACCAAGCTCGAACCAGAAGTCTTCCCCCCCCCGCCCAGCCACTACCGCCTGCGTGCGGAATTCAAGATGTGGCAAGAAGGCGGACGCGTGGACTACGCCATGTACAAACAGGGCGAGTACAAAAAACCGTTTGTGATCGAAGAGTTTACCGTCGGTTCCGAGCGGATCAACGAGCTGATGCCGCTGCTGCTGGATGCGATCAACAACAGCGAAATACTGCGCAAGCGCCTGTTCTGCACCGAGTTCCTCACCACTCTCGGTGGTGACGCGCTGATCACGCTGATCTACCACAAACAGCTGGATGAGGCCTGGGAAGCGGAAGCTCGCGCCCTACAAGAACAACTGGGCGTTCCGGTGCTCGGCCGCTCGCGCAAACAGAAGATCGTACTCGACCGCGACTACGTGATTGAAAAGCTGGAGATCGACGGACGTACATACCAGTACAAGCAGGTGGAAGGCAGCTTCACCCAGCCCAATGGCGAAATCTGCCGTTCCATGATTCAGTGGGTCAGAAGCTGTTGCGACGGTAGCAAGGAAAGTGATCTGCTGGAGCTCTACTGCGGCAACGGCAACTTCACCATCCCACTGGCGGAGAAATTCCGCAATGTACTGGCGACGGAAATTTCCAAGGTTTCGGTGAATGCCGCACAGGAAAATATCGCGGCGAATGGTGTAGAGAACCTGCACATTCTGCGACTGTCCGCCGAGGAATTCACCCAGGCCATCGACAAGGTTCGCCCCTTCCGCCGCCTGAAAGATTTTGATCTCGACAGCTACGACTTCTCAACCATCCTGGTGGACCCACCCCGGGCTGGCCTCGACGCAGATACCTGCGCGATGATCGCGCGCTTCCCGCGCATTCTGTACATCTCCTGCAACCCGGAGACCCAGCTGGAAAATCTCGCCGAGCTGACCAAGACCCACAATATTGAACGCTTTGCGATCTTCGATCAGTTCCCGTACACCGACCATACCGAGTCCGGTGTACTGCTGGTAAAGAAATAACCCGGAAAAACCTTTCGGAAATCTGGCGCGCTTCGCTCTGCCAAGCGCGCTAACTGCGCTAGCTTGGTGGGTATACATCCGGAACTCGGGGATCGTTTACCATGGCGGCACAGCAGGACGACCTTCACAAGCCGCTGTTCGGCACGCGACGACGGTTCCTGCAGACACTGGGTGCTGGCATGTTTTCCGCCGGTATCAATGCCACCTTTCCGCTCGCATCCTGGGCGTTCTCCTCCCCCAAATACCTGCATAACGGCATCGGCGACTACCACCCGGAGACCTATTTCGACCTGGCCTTCCGCTACACCCCACTGGAAATTGACGGCCGCACCGGCACCTCAACCGCCATCAACGGTACCGTCCCCGGGCCACTGATCCGCTGGCGCGAAGGCGATACGGTGACCATGGATGTCACCAACCACATGCAGGACACGAACCACGCCTCCATCCACTGGCACGGCATCTTGGTACCTTTTCGCATGGACGGGGTACCCGGAGTCAATTTCAACGGAATCCAGCCCGGGGAAACCTACCGCTACCAGTTCACCCTGAAACAGGCTGGCACCTATTGGTACCACAGCCATTCGTACCTGCAGGAACAGAGTGGGTCTTACGGGCCACTGGTCATCGACCCAAAAGATGGCGAACCCTTCCACTATGACCGCGACCATGTGGTTGTGCTGTCGGACTGGGCTTTCACTGATCCCGAGACCCTGTTCCGCAATATCAACCTCTCGCCCGAGTACTACATCTACTACAAACGCACGGTATTCGATTACCTGCGCGATGTTCGCAAGAAGGGCTTCGCCGAGGCCAACGCAGAACTGCTGCCGTTTCGCAGGATGAACATGAGCCCGCGGGACCTGTCCAATGTCACCGGCTATATCTACACCTACCTGATGAACGGCCACTCGCCGGATATGAACTGGAGCGGCAAATTTTTGCCCGGAGAGACCGTGCGCCTCCGGTTTATCAATTCCTCTTCCATGAGCAATTTTGATGTGCGTATTCCCGGGTTGGATATGGACGTGGTCATGGTGGATGGCAAAGCGGTAAAGCCCGTGCGCTGCCACGAATTCCGTATCGGCGTGGCGGAGACCTACGACGTATTGATCCGCCCCCGTGACGCGCATGCCTACACCCTGTATGCGGAGTCCCTCGACCGCAGCGGCTATGCCCGCGGCACCCTGGCACCAGAACCGGGCATGCAAGCACCGATACCCGCACTGCGCCCGGTGCCCGACCGCAAGCTGGAAGATATCGGCATGGGGATGATGAAGGGAAAATACTTCGGTGGCATGAGCGATACGATGAAGAAAAAACTGCATCACAAGCGCATGCAAATGCAGGATGACGCCATCCCCGGCCCCAACGGCCCCATGCCTTTCCTGCCGGATAAAGACAACCCCAACGTGGCGATGGTGGTAATGAACCCGCAAAACCGCTTGGCGGAACCCGGCGTGGGTCTTGGCCACGATGGGTGGAAGGTGCTCACCTACAAAGACCTGGTCTCCGCCGAAACGCAGCCCTATAAAGCGACTGTCGACCGGGAAATGTGCATTAATATTACCGCCAATATGGAGCGCTTTATTTTCTCCCTGGACGGGAAAAAATTCACCGAACAGCCCGGCCCCTACTTATTCAAGTACAACGAGCGACTGCGATTGTTCCTCGTCAACCACACCATGATGGAGCATCCCATGCACCTGCACGGCATGTGGATGCAGCTCGAAAACGGAGCCCGCCACGAAGAGATTCCCTACAAGCACACCATCCTGGTGAAGCCCGGCGAAGCACTCTCCGTGCTGATTACACCGATTGAAAAGGGCGATTGGGCCTTCCATTGCCACTTGCTCTACCACATGGAAGCCGGCATGTTCCAGGTAGTGCGGGTCGCCTGAGTCTCGATATGAAAAATCGGGCCATGAAAATTTACGCCACCTGCCTCACCCTACTCTTGCTATCGCCACTGCTGCCAGCCCAGGAGCCTCCGCCGAGGGTGCCAATCCAGGCCAGCGATGACGGTACCGAACCGAAGCCGGAGGGCTACCGCAGCCCGCCGCTGCCTCCACCGCCGGTACAACAGATAAGAAAATATGCCGAGGATTCACCGGGCGGACCCCAGCAGAATTTCGGGATCATCCCCATCCACGACAACCACAAATTTTTTCAGGTGTTGGGCAAACGCCTCGAATACCGCCGCGAAGGCGATGACGAAAATGAATTATGGGAAATCGACGCCTGGTATGGTGGCGACCACAACAAGCTTTACCTGGAGTCGGAAGGCGAACGGGAGGTCGGCGGCAAGACCGAATCCGCCAGGCTGGAAGTGTTCTGGAATCACGCTGTACGTCCCTACTGGGACCTCCAGCTCGGTATGCGTCACGACTTCAATCCCGGGCAGAGCCGATCCTTTTTTGCCGCCGGTTTCCAGGGTATGACACCCTACGGATTTGAAACCGACCTCACCGGCTACATTAGCGAGGATGGCGATGGGTCCTGGCGGCTGGAAATTGAACGCAGCTTTCACTTTACCCAGCGCCTGGAACTGGAACCAAGGCTGGAAACCGATTTTTCCTTCTCGGACATTCCTACCTACAACATCGGCGACGGTTTCACCGGTATCGAGCTGGGGCTGCGCCTGCGCTATATGATTACCCCCAAATTCGCCCCGTATATCGGCGTTTCCTGGGAGCGCAAGTTTGGGGACACCGCCGACCTGATTGAGGCCGACGGCGGCGAAACTGAATTCACCTTTGCGGTTGCGGGCTTCCGGTTCTGGTTTTAAGCAGACAACGCCGCTAAGACTTAGAATTTGCGGCCAAGAATCCGCTTGGCCGCATCCAGCGCAAAATCGCGATACTCCGCTTCCACCCGCGCCATCTCCTTCTCGAACGCGAACTTCTCCTTGCGGGAAAGTTTTTTCCAGTCCTGCAGAATCGGGATATGGCTGGTCTGGTCGGCGACCTTGTAGAACGCCACAAACTCATTCTTCACCGTATCCTCTACCTGCAGCGAATCCAGCAACACGCGAATCCGCAGCGAAGCTTCGGTAAGGCCAACGCCCTCATCCAGCAGTGTCTTGGCAATAATCTGGATACTGGTATTCACCCTATCCCGCTGCGCATCCGCCGCCGCTTCCAGTTCCGCCAACTGCTGCGCCTGACGTTTGCGCGCCTTGCGCAATTCCAGGCAGTAGTAAGTCGCAATGGCAGACAGGGTAAAAATAATCAGTCCGGCAATAACCAGAATCCAAACCGGCACTTCGGTCATGAGAGAGTCACCTTCAACAGCGCCAGCCCCAGGCTGGCAGTAACAATGGATAACAGGGTGCTGATCGCAATGATGTTGGCGGCCAGCTGGCTGTTGCCACCAAGCGCGCGCGCCATGATGAACGACGCTGACGCCGTGGGGGACGCGGCCAGCAGAAACAGGATCGCCATCGCCTGCCCGTCCAGCTGGAACAGGAAACCGAACGCGAGCAGTACCAGCGGCACGATCAACAGCTTGAAGCCACTCGCGGCAAATGCCCCGAAGGAGCTGCGCTTCAGCATACTCAGGTCGAGACTGGCACCGATACACAGCAGCGCCAGCGGCAGCGTCACCGAAGCCAGATAATCACCGGTCTGCACCAGCATCGCCGGCAACTTGAGGCCAACGGCCTTGGCAATCAGCGCGGCCACAATCGCGAGGATCAGCGGATTGCGCGCGATGTCCTTGCCGAGCTTGATCCAGCTGAATTTGGCTTTCTGGCTGTACACCGCGAACAGTGCCACCGCGGCGATGTTGTAGAAAATGGTGATCACCGCCATCAGCAGCGCCGCCTGCGCGAGACCGTGTGGGCCGTAGGCGTTGGCGGCCCAGGCGAGGCCGATAATACCCAGGTTGCCGCGGAAGGCACCCTGGATAAACGCACTGCGATCGCCGAATTCAAACGGACGCGCGGCGAGCCACGCGAGCGGTACCGTGAGTACGGTGCCGATCAGGCCCGCCAGCAACAGCGGCCACTCGTCACCGAGGCGCGCATCGGAGCCGAAAATATTGAAAAACAGCAGCGCCGGCAGTGTAACCAGAAACACCAGTTTCGAAGCATCATCGACAAAGCTTTCGCTCAGCAGGCCCACGCGGGCGAGTCCGTACCCGATTAGCAGGGTCAGGAAAATCGGCGCAGTGACCGACAGCGCAAAGGAAAAGGTTTCCAGAAAAGGTTCCAAGTTTTATTCCGTATCGAGTTCGCTGATCAATTCTTCGTCGAGTTGATCGTCTTCCGTGGATGCGTGCTCCAGTGCCGGCAGCTTGTGCGCGTCCTCCGCTTTTTCCCGCAGGTCGGCCGCGATCTGCTTGCGGGTTTTCGCCCCCAGCTTGCGCAGGCTGTCGATACGTTTCACCGCATTGCCGCGACCGGTGGCCAGGCGCTTGTAGGTTTCCTGATAGGCCTCGTCCGCCTGGCGAATACGGCTACCGAGAATATCCAGGGATTCCAGCACCAGGGCAAACTGGTCGTGCAGTTTGCCCGCTTCCGCGGCAATTTTCTCCGCGTTTTTGTTCTGTTTTTCGTAGCGCCAGATATTTTCCACCGTGCGCAGGGTCGCCATCAGGCTGGTGGGGCTCACCAGTACGATCTGCTTTTCATAGGCAAAGCGGAACAGCTCGGGGTCCGCCTGCATCGCCAGCATGTACGCCGCTTCAATGGGTACGAAAATGAATACGAAATCCAGGGTGCGCACACCCTCCAGCTGTTCGTAGGCCTTTTTGTTGAGGCCGGTGATATGCGCGCGCAGGGAATTCACATGCTGTTTCAGCGCCTGGGTACGCTCCTCGTCGGTCTCCGCCGAGGCGTAGCGCTCGTAGTCCACCAGCGAGACCTTGGAATCGATAATCAGGTCCTTGCCTTCCGGCAGGCGCACGATCACGTCCGGCTGGCGGCGACGCCCCTCGTCGTTGCTGTCTTTGAGGGTAACCTGGGTCTCGTACTCGCGACCTTTCTGCAGGCCGGATTCCTCCAGCAACCGCTCCAGCACCACCTCGCCCCAGTTGCCCTGGATCTTGCGGTCGCCCTTGAGCGCAGAGGTCAGGTTTAGAGCCTCGTCGCTGATGCGCTGGGTCTGCTCCCTGAGCGCCTTGATCTGGCCAAGCAGGCTGTTGCGCTCGGCGTTTTCGCGGTCGTAGACATGCTCCACCCGCTTGCGGAAGTCGCCCAGCTGACGCTCCAGCGGATCTAAGCTCTTGCGCAGGCTGTCCTCGCTGCGGCGCACGAAGGCCTGCTGCTTCTCTTCGAAAATACGGTTGGCAAGGTTTTCGAACTGCTGGGTCATGGAAACGCGGGTCTGCTCCAGCTGCTGCTTCTGCTCCGCCAGCGCCGCCTCGCCTTTCTCCACCAACACCTGGAACCGCGCCACCTGCTGGGACTTGCTCGACAGCTCCTGGCGCAACTGCTGGATCTCTACATCCAACCGGGTTTCGCGCTCCAGCACCGTGGCCAGCTGTGCGGCACTGATCTGGCGCTCCGCCTCCAGTGACTGCACCTGGCGAGCCAGACGCGCCCTGCCCGCCCACACCGCCAGCACCATGACAATCAGCACTGCCACGGCGGCCAGAATGGCCTGTTCCAGGGATACTTGGACGGGAAACCAGGTCATAAAAATTCACTTAAACTTATTACAAAACGCAGGCTGAGTTATCCTTGCGCCCGCACTCATCCGTTACGGGAGACAGGTTTTTACATGCCAACAGGAAGCGGCCATTCTACCAAGGCCCCCAGTGCATTGATATTCGATTCCGGCGTCGGAGCCATCAGTATTGCCCGCGAGATGCGCCGCCAGATCCCGGGTCTCACCCTGCATTTCGGCATCGACAACGGCTTCTATCCCTACGGCACCAAGTCCGAAGACGTACTGCGCCCGCGCATTGTGGATGTGGCCTCCACCATGATGGCCGCCTGCGGTGCCGACATTCTTGTGGTGGGCTGCAACACCGCCAGCACCCTCGCCCTGCCCCAGCTACGGGAAGTGTTGCCCCAGCCGGTGGTCGGCGTGGTGCCTGCGATCAAACCCGCCGCGGCTGCCAGTGCCACCGGCACCATTGCCCTGATCGCCACCGAGGGCACGGTCAACCGCCGCTACACCCGTGAGCTGATCGAACAATTTGCCCACGGCATCCAGGTAATCAACGTGCCGGCTCCAGAACTGGTGAGTCTCGCGGAAGCAAAGTTGCGCGGGGAAACCGTCACCAGCGCAGACCTGGCGCCGGTAATCGAGCGGATTTTTTCTGTGCCCAACGGCAACCTGGTGGATACCGCGGTCCTCGCCTGCACCCATTTCCCACTGCTGAAAGAAGAGCTGGCGAAGGCCGCGCCGCGCCCGGTGAACTGGCTCGACTCTGGCGACGCCATCGCCCGCCGCCTGCGCTGGCTGCTCGATGAGCTGAAACTGGAGCTACCGAAAACCCCGGGCACCAGCCTGCTGCTCACCAGCAGCGACGATAACCGCGAGCAGATCGAGCGCGCCTTCGCCGAGTTTTCCCCCAGCTACCTCGGCGCCAGCATCCCAATCAAAGCCTGAGCCGGTTAGACTGTATCCCGCTTTGCCGCGCCGCCCGCATACCCGGGCCGCACGGCCACCTCACGGATAAATACAACTAGAGTTCCCACAGAACCCATGCTGCAACCCGCATTTCCGTTCAAGCAGATCCTCGACCAGCTCCCCGAGGGCGGCCTGCTGTTGACCCCCACCAACCGCCTGCGCAACCGCTGCCAGCAGGTGTACGGCACCTGGCAACAGGCCAGCAAAAACTGGGCACCGCCCGCGGTGGAATCCCTGCAGGGGTGGCTCGATAAACTCTGGTTCCAGTTGCAGCAACAACAGTGGCAACCGGCCATGTGCCGGATTCTTAACCGGGAACAGCGCCAGCTGCTGTGGCAGCGCTGCGTGGAAGCGAGCCTGGACAAGGGACTGATCAACACCCAGCAGCTCGCCGCCAACTGCGACACCGCGCTGTCACAGCTGATCCAGTGGCGCATGCTGGAAAACCTGGACGAGGCCGATACCGCCCTCGCCCACCACTGGGAAAAAACCGGCCTGCAGCCAGCGGACTATCCGCTGTTCGCAATCCTGCCGAAATTCCACCAGCAACTGCGCGCACACAACGGCATTACCCAGGACCAGCGCGACCTGCTGATCGCGCGCGCGTTTGCCGAGGGCGTGCTGCCGAAAATGCCGCAGTTGTCCCTCGCCGGCTTCGTACAGAATTCACCACTAATCGAACATATTTTCGCCTGCGCCGCGGACATGATTGAGTCCTTCGCCATTCCCGACAAGGCGCATAGCAATTTGCAAGTTGCCCGCTGCCACAACCTGGAAGACGAACTCACCCAGGCCGCGCGCTGGGCCGCGGAAAAGCTGCAGCAGAATCCGGACACCAGTATCGGCATCGTGGTGAACAACCTTGGCCAGTGCCGCCCGCAGGTGGAGCAGATATTCGCCCGTGTGCTGGAACCGCAGTGGCTCGATCCCGCACAGGCCGCCTACACATTGCCGTTCAACTTCTCCGCCGGTACGCCGCTGGCGAAAACTGCTGTAGGTTCCGCCACCCTGCAATTGCTGGAGATGCTGCGGGACAAATTCGATTACAGCCAGCTGCGCAATGTATTGTTCTCGCCGTTCTGGGGCGACAGCAGCGCGCAGGAACAACACCTGCGCAGCGCCCTGTTCCGCCGCCTGCAAAAACTCGAACTACAGGAAATTCCCGGCAATATCGTGCGCAACTGGGCCGAAAAGCTCGCGCAGGAACTCGCACCGGAGAGCCCGCTGCCCGCGCAACTGAATCAACTGGGAGACTGGGCACGCCGCTGGCAGCGCGCGCCCGCGGAAAAATGGGCGGAGCGTTTTTCCGAACTACTGAACAAACTCGGCTGGCCCGGCCAGCGCAACCCGGACAGCCAGGAATACCAGCAGCTAATGCTGTGGGAACAGACGCTGGAAAATTTTGCCGGCCTCAGCGAATTTACCGGCGCGCAGCCACTCAATAAGGCGCTGCAACAGCTGCGACAGATCGCCAGCCGCACCCCGTTCCAGGCGGAAACCCGCGATGGCCCGCTGCAGATCCTCGGTGTACTGGAAGCCGGCGGTATCGCCTTCGAGCATATCCGCCTGGTGGGCTTCGGCCAGCAACAGTGGCCCACGCCACCGTCGCCCAACCCCATGCTGCCGGTGCTGTGGCAGAAAGAATGGAAGATGCCGCGCGCCAGTGCCGAGCGCGAACTGGAACTGGCCCGCCAGCTCACCCGCGACCTGCTGAATGCCAGTGACGATATCGTGGTCAGCTATTCCTGCGAGGAAGACGGTGTGGGCCAGCTGCTGAGTGCGCTGTTTGTCAGCGACTTAGACGCGCAAACAAAGGACGGCGACGCGCTCTCCAGCCTATACCAGACCCTCACCGACGCCCCAGAACTGGAGCGTATCAGCGACGCAACCGTGCCACCACTCAGCCCCGAGGACTGCGCCAAGGTGCGCGGCGGTGCCGGTGTGCTCAAGGCCCAGGCCCTGTGCCCGCAGAACGCCCAGCTGCGCTATCGACTGGGTGCCGAGACCTTTGCCGAGCCCGCCCTCGGCCTCAGCGCCGCCGAGCGCGGCAACCTGATCCACGAAATGCTCGCCGCCTTCTGGCAGCAGTGCACAAGCTCAGACCAGCTCGCCGCAATGGCAACCGAGCATCTCGACCTGCAAATCCGCTCCGCCATCGACACCGCCATCGCCAAGCTCAAGCGCAAACACCCGGAACTGCCGGAAGCCTTCTGGCAGCTGGAACAGATCCGCCTGCGCGACATATTCGAACAGTGGCTGCCACTCGAACAGGATCGCCCCGCGTTTACTGTCTCCCAGGTGGAATCCGAGCTCACGGTCACTCTGCAGGGCCTCACCTTCACCCTGCGCCTCGACCGCATGGATACCCTGGCGGAGGACGAGGAACTGGTGATTGACTACAAAACCGGGCAGACCTCCGTGGCCGACTGGCTGCAGCAGCGCGTGCGCGAACCACAGCTGCCGCTCTACGCCCTGTTCCTGCCCCAGACCAAAGCCATCGCCTTCGGCGCGGTCAAAAATGGCGACTGCAAATACCAGGGCTGCGGTGAACTGAGCCAGCCGATCAACGGCATCAAAACCGTGGCGGACAGTCAGAAAGACAAAGAGCCTGAAATCATCCAGTGGGACCAGCTGAAGCAACACTGGCAACAGGCACTGGAAGGACTCGCGGAAGAATACAAAACCGGCCACGCCGCCTTAGCGTTCGATCGCCCGGCGGACAATGAAAACCAGAAAGCGCTCTGGCCCCTGAACCGCTGGCCGGAGAGGCAGTAACACCATGACCACGCATATCCCCGTAGACGCCAGCGAACGCGAACAGGCGCTGGATATCCAACAGAGCTTCGCGGTTTCCGCCCCCGCCGGCTCCGGTAAAACCGGCCTGCTCACCCAGCGCCTGCTGAAGCTGCTGGCGGCGTGCCAGCAGCCGGAAGAAGTGCTCGCGATTACGTTCACCCGCAAGGCCGCCGGTGAAATGCGCGAGCGCCTGCTGCACGCGTTGCTCGATGCCCGCGACATTCCCGAGCCGGAAAACCCCCACGCAAAAATTACCTGGCAACTGGCCAGCAACCTGCTCGCCCACGACGAGAAACACCAGTGGCACCTGCTGCAGAGCCCACAGCGTTTGCGCATCCAGACCATCGACGGCCTGTGTCGCAATATCGCCAGCCAGCTGCCTATCGACAGCGGCCTCGGCGCGCCCGGTGAACCGCTGGAGCAGCCCGCCATCGCCTACCAGATGGCGATCGCCAACCTGCTGAAGAAGCTCGAAAAGGAACAACCGGACCAGGACCTGAGCCTTCTGCTGCTGCACCTGGACAACAACCTGCCTGAAGTGACGGGCCTGCTGCAGACCCTACTGGAAAAGCGCGAGCAGTGGCTGGAGCCATTGCTGTCGGTACACCGCGAGGAAGCGGAAGACTATTTCACCTTCGTGATCCGCGAACTGATCGAGCAACAGCTCGGCGAATTCAAAAAAGCGCTCGGTACCTTTGCCGGTGAACTGCTGGACCTGGCAGACTACGCCGGCACCAACCTGCAGCAAGAAAACCCCGGCCACCTCATCAGCAGCCTCGCCGGTATCGAAGCACTGCCACCCTGCAGCGACCAGGGTCTGCCCCAGTGGCTGGCGCTGGCGGACCTGCTGGTGACGGGCACCGGCACCTGGCGCAAGTCCGTTACCAAAACCACCGGCTTCCCCGCCGCGGATAAAAAATCCCCCAACCCGGAGCGCGCCAAGGCACAGAAGGAGCGCATCACCG
This sequence comes from Microbulbifer sp., assembly GCF_036563125.1. Lineage (GTDB taxonomy): Bacteria > Pseudomonadota > Gammaproteobacteria > Pseudomonadales > Cellvibrionaceae > Microbulbifer. The sequence goes on along the minus strand of NZ_DATCMV010000069.1, from coordinate 3,427 downwards.
CGCTGCTGGAAGCGCTGGCAGACAACGACGAACTGCTGAACATCATTGCCGAAGTGCGCACCTTGCCCGCGGGCATGGACGAGAGTCAGTGGCAGATACTCCGCGCCATGGCGCGGGTGCTGCCGCTGCTGGTGGCGGAACTGAAACTGGTGTTCCAGCAGCTGGGCAGCACCGACTTTACCGAAGTGGCCCAGGCCGCGCTGGTGGCACTGGGAGACAGCGATTCCCCCACGGATGTGGCGCTGAAACTGGACGTGCAGATCCGCCACATTCTCGTCGACGAATTCCAGGATACCTCGCAGCTGCAGCTGGAACTGCTGCAGAAACTCACCGCCGGCTGGGAGCCTGAAGACGGCCGCAGCCTGTTTATCGTCGGCGACGGCATGCAGTCCTGTTACGGATTCCGCAACGCCAACGTGGGTATTTTCCTCGATGCCCGCGACGAGGGCATCGGCGAACTGCCGCTCACGCCACTCAACCTGCAGGTGAACTTCCGCTCCAGCAATGCGGTGGTGGACTGGGTCAACCGCACATTCGTCAAAGCCTTCCCGCCCCGCGACAACATCAGCCGCGGCGCCGTGCGCTATCTGGATTCCGTAGCGTTCAAACCGCAGAAATGGGAAGGCGCACCGGTATCCTTCTACGGCTGCGTGGATGACGAGGAGCGACTGAAAGAAGCCGAGCAGTGCGTGGAGATTATCCAGCAGTTGCAGGCAAAAGCGCCGGAAGACAACATCGCCATCCTGGTGCGCAACAAGAAACACCTGCAGCAGGTGCTGCCCGCCCTCACCCGCGCCGGCATCACCTACCAGGCCCAGGACCTGGCGCCGCTCGCCAGCAAAATGGTGGTGCTGGATCTGCTCAGCCTCACCCGCGCACTGCAGGACCCCAGCGACCGCATCAGCTGGCTCGCGGTACTGCGCGCGCCCTGGTGCGGGCTGACGCTGCCGGATCTCTACGCGGTAGCCAACCACAATCCCGGCGAACACGGCCCGCGCGACCCACGTGTACCGCCGATCCTGAATACGCTCGAAGCGCTGGATGACATCGCCGGCCTCAGCGACGACGGTCGTAGCCGACTGCAAAAAACCGCCGTCCTGATCCTGCAGAGCTGGCAACAGCGCGGCCGCAAACCGTTGCGGGTATGGGCGGAAGGCCTGTGGCTCGCCCTCGGCGGCCCAGCCACCGTGGCGGACAAACGGGAACTCAGCAACGCCGCGGACTTTTTCCAGCTGCTGGAAAAATACGACGGCGGTGGCAGTATCACCGACTGGCCCGCGTTCGAACTGGCCCTGCAACAGCTGTTCGCCCGCCCTGCGCAGGAAGCGCGCGTACAGGTGATGACCATCCACAAATCCAAGGGCCTGGAATTCGAGCATGTGCTGATCCCCGGGCTGGATAAATCCGGCGGTGCCGGCGGTAGCGACCAGCTGCTGCGCTGGTGCACCTGGCTCAATACCGACGTGGAAACCCGCTTCCTGCTCGCTCCCAAAAGCCCGCGCAGCGGCAAGGACCCGCTCTACGCCTACGTGAAACACGACAACAGCGAACGCGAACGCCTCGAAGGCACGCGCCTGCTGTATGTGGGCTGCACCCGCGCCATTCACAGCCTGCACCTGCTGGCCTGTGTGAAGTCGTCGGACAAAAAGAACGAGGACCACAAGGCCCCGGCCAACGCCTCACTACTCGCGAGCATCTGGCCCGCGCTCTCCACGGAAGCGGACTGGTGCCACTGGCTCAGCGCGGAAGAAACCGTGCGCAAGTCGGAATACACCGACCAGAGCTATCTGTTGCGCACACATGAAGGCTGGCAGGCACCCGCACTGCCGCGCGAAGACTATCTCGCCCGCTATCGCATGGGGGATTTCGAGCGCAAGGCGGAAGAGGAAATCAACCTGCCGGAGCTGGGCCTGGTTACGCAGCGCTGGTTCCGCCACGCCGGCACCGTCGCCCACGAGACCCTTGCGACGCTCACGGAAAACCCCGAGCGCCTGGCCAATGCGCCCGAACAGTTGATCGAAGAACTGCGCCCGCTGTGGCAACTGCGCCTGGCCCAGTCCGGCCTCAACGGCAGCAGCCTGGAAAAGGCACAGGAAAAGGTGGAACAGGCAGTGCTGCGCACCCTGCACTGCCAAACCGGCCGCTGGCTGCTGGACGCCAGCCATCGAGATTCCGCCGCGGAACTGGAACTGCACAGCGGCGGGCGCGAACTGCGGCGCAACATCGTAGACCGCACGTTTATCGATAGCGACGGCAGCCGCTGGATCATCGACTACAAAACCGCGGAACCTACCAGCGGTGAAACCGTGGAAGTGTTTATCGACAGCCAGCTGGAGAAATACCGCAAGCAGCTCGACGGCTACCGCCGCCTGTTCTACCAGCGCGGCGAACGCAACGTGCGCTGCGCGCTGTATTTCCCCCTGCTCCAGCAGCTCGCCGAACTACCGGCGGAGTAACAAATCCGCCGCAATCCGGGATGGGGCGCCGCGTGCGCCTCATCCTATAGGTCGCCCCGCAGCCCTAGCACCAAGCAAAAGTATCCGCCCAACCCATAAAAACGCCGGACACCCGTCACGCCAACAGTCGCCGAAAGTGACAGTTAAAACTGTTTCAAATGAAACCCTAGCCCCGCCACCGGTGTCTGGTTAGGATGACAGCCCGCGGTGCGCATGCCGCGGCAAGGAAGACGATCAAATTCAGCAAGTAGTGACAGAAATACCATGACCACGCAGCAGTTCGACGACTTAAATGTCCTCTCCCAAGAAGTCCTCATCACCCCGCAGGCACTGAAAGCGGAACTGCCCGTCAGCGATGCCGCCGAAACCACGGTAGCCGCCGGCCGCGCCGCAGTACGCAATATTCTCGACCGCAAAGACCACCGCTTGATGGTCGTTATCGGTCCCTGCTCCGTTCACGATGTCGACGCCGCTATGGATTATGCCCACCGCCTGAAAGCGGTAGCAGACCAGGTTTCCGACACCCTGCTGATCGTCATGCGCGTGTATTTTGAAAAGCCCCGCACCACCGTGGGCTGGAAAGGCCTGATCAACGACCCGCACCTGGACGACTCGTTCAAGATCGAGGAAGGTCTGCACATCGGCCGCAAACTGCTGCTGGATATCTCCGAACTGGGCCTGCCAACCTCCACCGAGGCGCTGGACCCCATTTCTCCGCAGTACCTGCAGGACCTGATTTCCTGGTCCGCGATCGGCGCGCGCACCACCGAATCCCAGACCCACCGCGAAATGGCCAGCGGCCTCTCTTCCGCCGTGGGCTTCAAGAACGGCACCGACGGCAGCCTGGAAGTGGCCATCAACGCCCTCCAGTCTACCGCCAACCCGCACCGCTTCCTCGGTATCAACAAGGAAGGCCAGGTGGCCATCATCCACACTGCCGGCAACAAGTACGGCCACGTGGTACTGCGCGG
>NZ_DATCMV010000044.1:0-13882 GCF_036563125.1 Microbulbifer sp. | reverse complement strand
GCGCAACTGGTTGCGCTGAAAGACTGAATCAAATCTGTAAATAAAACCAACAAGCTCTCACGTTAAGACAAGGACATCCATCATGTTGAAAATGCACAACATCCGTAAAAGTTACCGCACCGATACCATCGAGACCCACGCACTCAGGGATTTCAGCCTGGTGGTCAACGAGGGAGAATTTGTTTCTGTCACCGGCCCCAGCGGTTCCGGTAAAACCACCTTTCTGAATATCGCCGGTCTGCTGGAAACCCCCACCGGTGGTGAATACCTGCTGGACGGGCAGGAAGTGGGCGGTCTTTCCGACCGCGAGCGCTCGCATCTGCGCAATGAAAAAATCGGATTTATTTTCCAGGGCTTCAACCTGATTCCCGATCTCAATCTGTTCGACAATATCGATGTGCCCCTGCGCTATCGCGGTTTCAATGCCAAGGAGCGCCGCCGTCGCATTGAAAAGTCGCTGGAACAGGTCGGTCTCTCCGCGCGCGCAAAACACCTGCCGGCGCAGCTTTCCGGCGGTCAGCAGCAGCGTGTGGCCATTGCCCGTGCGCTCGCCGGTGAACCCCGCTTCCTGCTCGCGGACGAACCCACCGGTAACCTCGACTCGCTGATGGCCCGCCAGGTAATGGAGCTACTGGAATTCATCAACGAGTGGGGTACCACCATCATCATGGTGACCCACGACCCGGATCTCGCCCGTCGCGCGCAGCGCAATATCCAGATTGTGGACGGACAGGTTTCCGACCTGCGCCAGGCCACCCCGCAAGAACAAGCGGCCATCGCCTGAGGAGACGGACCATGTTTGGATACTACGTTTCGCTCGCAATACGCAGCCTGCGCCGTACCCCGGTGCTGAGCGGGCTGATGGTCGCGGCCATTGCCGTCGGCGTCGGTGCCGCCATGACCACCCTGACCCTCAATTACATGATGTCGCGCAACGCACTCGCCGCCAAAGACGACGTGCTGTATGCCGTGCAGCTGGACGGCTGGGACCCCCACGAAGCGGCAGACAACCCCAGCGAAATGCCCTGGCAGCTGACCTACCAGGACGCAGTCAACCTGTTGCGCTCGGATATCCCGATAAACCAGGTTGCCATGCACCGCTGGGGCGGCCCTATTTCCCTGGAAGACTCGGATATACGCCCGTTTACCGCCGATTCCCGGGTCACGACTCGCGACTTCTTCGCCCTGTTTGATGTGCCGTTCCTTTACGGCGGCACCTGGTCAAAAGAGGCGGACCAGAGCCCGATTCACCAGTTGGTGCTGTCCAAGGAAAGTAACGAAAAACTGTTCGGTGGCGAAAACAGCGTTGGCCGCACCGTCAACTTTAATGGTGTGCCTTTCACCGTGGTGGGTGTGACCGAGCACTGGCAGCCCAGCCCCAAGGTACACGACCTGAATAACGGCCACTTCAACGAATCCGCGGAAGCGTTCCTGCCGTTTGGCCTGCACCGCGCGTTCGAAATCTACCCCTGGGGCAACACCAATGGCTGGAAATCGGAACAGATCAACAGCTATGAAGATCGCCTGAACAGCGACATGGTATGGCTGCAGTACTGGGTGCAACTGGATACGCCTCAGCAGATCGAAGCCTATCGGGATTTCCTCACCGGCTACATCCGCGAACAGAAAGAACAGGGACGCTTCCCGCGCCCGCTGAAGTTCGGTCTCAGCAAACCGTCCGAGTGGCTGCTGCTGAATGAGGTCGTCGACGGCGATGACCGCATGCTCAACTGGCTGTCGCTGGCCTTCCTGCTGGTTTGTCTTGTGAACGCGGTTGCACTCCTGCTGGCCAAATTCCTGCGCAAGGCACCGGAAGCCGGTGTGCGTCGCGCGCTCGGCGCCAGTCGCAATGCGGTGTTCAGCCAGCATCTGGTGGAAAGCAGCTGTGTCGGCCTGCTCGGCGGGTTAGGGGGCATTCTGCTGACCCTCGCCGGCCTGGCGCTGATTCGACAGCTGCAGATGGGTTATATGGATCGCGTTGCTTCCATGGACTGGACCATGATGCTGGCGGCGATTGGCCTCGCAATGCTGTCCAGCCTTTTGGCGGGCCTCTATCCGGCATGGCGCATCAGCCGCACCAATCCGTCCATTTACCTGAAAACCCAGTAAATCAGCGCAAGCAGAAAGGAAAATACCATGTTGGAACTGCGACCCATTTTATCGGCGCTGTGGCGCCACAAAGTCTCCGCGCTGCTGATTGCACTACAGCTGGGGCTCACGCTCGCCATCGTCAGCAATGCGCTGGTGGTCATGAACGAACGCACAGAGCGTATGTCGCGACCTACTGGCATCGCCGAAAATGACATTGTCACCTTCAATTTCATGGCGATCCCCAAGGACTACGACATGTACGATGCCTTCCGTCAGGACCTGGACATGATCCGGTCACTGCCGGGAGTAGCCAGTGCGACTATCAGCAACCATGTGCCACTATCCGGCAGCGGCTCCGCCAGTGGTTTCTATACCGAACCGAATAAGGAAACCGGTGGGTTGGGCGCCAACTACTACACCACGGATGAACACTTTATTGATGCACTGGGTATGAAGCTGGTCGCCGGCCGCGGGTTTTACCCCGAAGAGGTGATGAAAATCAGCCCCAGCAGCAACGATCGTCCAACCATCGCGGTGGTGACCCAGAAATTTGCCGATGACCTGTTTCCCGAGAGTAATGGCAATGTGCTGGGCAAAGCGTTTTTCAACGGCGGTGACGACCATCCGATAAAGATTATCGGTATCGTGGAGCGCAACCTGGGACCCTGGCCCAATTCATCTATTGCCGGTCGCGGTGCATTTTATCCAGCTATCACCGACCGCTGGTTCTACTACATCGTGCGCGCCGAACCGGGCCAGCGCGACAAGGTACAGAAGCTGGTCGAAGAAAAGCTGGCCGAGCGCGATGGCAACCGCGTGATCAATACGCACACCATCGAAGAGGAAAAGGCCCAGTACTATGCCGGCGACAACACCATGGTCAAGGTACTGAGCGGCGTCGTCATCCTGCTGACCTTTATCGTTGCCCTCGGCATCGTCGGTCTCACGGTGTTTTGGATTACCCAGCGTCAGAAGCAGATCGGTGTACGCCGCGCACTGGGCGCTACTCGTACCGCTATCAGCCGCTACTTCCTGCTGGAAAACCTGATGATCGCAGCTACCGGTATTGCCCTCGGCACCGCCGCTGCGCAGATCTTCAATGGCTTCCTGGTTAGGGAGTTCGAGCAACCCACACTGCCACTGACCATTACCGTCGCTTGTGCCGTGGCGCTACTGGTGGTGAGTCTGACAGCAGCCCTGGTACCGGCACTGCGCGCGGCGAACATCTCACCGGCTACCGCCACACGCAGTGTGTAAAGCGGGGTACAATAACCTCTTTGTCAGAACGGGCGCTTGCGCCCGTTCGCTCGTGTAGCCTAGAAAATAATTATGGATAGAGTTCTTGTCATAGATGACAACAGCAGCATCATTTCTGCGCTCTCCCTGTTGTTATCCCTCTACGATATCGAGACCCTGAGTGCCATCACTCCCCAGGCAGGCCTGCAATTGCTGCGGGAAAACCCGGACATCAGTCTTGTCATCCAGGATATGAATTTCACTGCCGACACCACGTCCGGCGAGGAAGGTCGTGCCCTGTTTTTTGCCCTGCGCGAACTGCAGCCGGACATTCCAGTCATCTTGCTCACCGCCTGGACCCAGCTGGAAATGGCCGTGGAACTGGTCAAGGCCGGCGCCGCCGACTATGTAGGCAAACCCTGGGACGACAACAAGTTGGTCGCCACCATCAAAAATTTGCTGGAACTGCATGAGTTGCAACAACAGCAACGCCAGTCCCAGCGCCGCGCGCAACAGGCGCGGGAACAACTGCAACAGCAATTTGACCTGCAGGGTATTGTCTACCGCAGCCAACAGGTCCAATCCCTGTTGGAAATGGCCACACAGGTCGCGCACTCCGATGTGCCGGTGCTGATTACCGGCCCCAACGGTGCCGGCAAGGAAAAGATTGCCGATATCATCCAGGCCAACTCCAGTGTCAAAGCTGGCCCCTACATCAAGGTCAACGTCGGCGCACTGCCGGAAGAACTGATGGAAGCGGAGTTGTTCGGCGCTGAAGCCGGCGCCTATACCGGCGCGGGCAACAAAATGCGTCAGGGCCGATTCGAGGCCGCCGACGGCGGCACCCTGTTTCTCGATGAAATCGGCGAGCTGTCCGCCGGCGGCCAGGTGAAATTGCTGCGCGTATTGCAGACCGGGGAATTCCAGCGTCTTGGCAGCAGCCAGACCCGCAAGGTTCGCGTGCGCGTTATCAGCGCCACCAACAGCGACCTGCCGCAGATGATCAGCGACGGCAGCTTCCGCCAGGACCTTTTCTACCGCCTGAATGTCATCGAATTAAAGCTGCCTCCACTGTGGGAGAGACCGGAAGACATCCTGCCGCTCGCGCGCGCGTTTCTCGCCAATAGTGGCAAGCAGCTTTCCCCCTCAGCGCAGCAACGCCTGATGCGTTACAGCTGGCCCGGCAATGTGCGCGAACTACAGAACGTCATGCAGCGCGCCGCGGTACTCACTCGGGGCGACACCATTGAGGAAGCGACCCTGGCACTGCCGGAAGGCGCGCAAGCGAAAATCCCCGAACACAGTTTCGAACCCAGCCGTGAATTACTGGAACAGACACTGGCCAACTGCAATGGCATCATTGCCCAGGCCGCGCGGGAACTGGGCCTCAGCCGCCAAGCCCTGTACCGACGGCTCGACAAATACGGAATTCCCTATTGATGCCTCGCACCGCCCGCTCCTGGGCCTCACTGGAAGGAAAGCTCTTCGCCACAGTACTGATTGCGGTGGCGCTGGGCACCTGCATCCCCTTCGGATTATTGAAGCTCGGCGCTGAGCCCGTGCTCGCCTGGAGCGCCGGCCTGCTGTTCGCTCTTGTTCTTGCGTTCGCGCTGTTGCGCCCCCTCACCCGCAATCTCAACCGCGCGCTGCAGAGTCTGGAGGGCGGCCTGCTCAATTTCCGCGACGGCGACTTTTCCATATCGCTCGCGCTGAACCGCCACGATCAATTGGGCAATCTCGCGGACCTGTATAACGAAGTGGGAGAAATACTGAGACGGGAACGCGCGCATATTCACCAGCGGGAGTTATTGCTGGATACCGTAATCCAGAGTTCACCACTGGCGCTGCTGCTGGTGGATCAGGGTGAACACATCATCTATGCCAACACCAGCGCCCGCCACCTGCTCCACGGTGGCAAAGCCCTGCAGGGGCACCTTCTGCAGCAGGTATTTCCGCACTGTCCGCCGGAGATTGCCCAGGCCATAGAGCAGCAGCGTGACGGACTCATCAGCTATCTCGACGGAGAGAGCAGCCAGACACTGCATATCAGCAACAGTACCTTTGTCCTCAACTCGCAGAGGCACCGCCTTATCCTGTTGCGGGAAATGACCAGGGAGCTTACGCGGGCGGAAGTGCAGGTATGGAAAAAGGTAATCCGCCTAATCAGCCACGAGCTGAACAATTCGCTCGCGCCGATTTCCTCCATGGCACACAGTGGCAAATTGCTGTCGGAAAAAATGCTGCCCGACAACCAGCACGCGCAACAGCTGGCCGGCGTTTTCGATGTCATCGCCGATCGCTGTCGCCACCTCACGGAATTTACCCAGGGGTATGCGCGCTTCGCCAAATTACCGGCGCCCGCCTGTGAAGAGGTCTCCTGGCACAAGTTGGTCGCGAGACTGCAGCCACTACACCCATTCACGCTGCAAGGTGAACTGCCCTCTCGCCCTGGATATTTCGATGCTGCCCAGATAGAACAGGCACTGCTGAATTTGCTAAAAAATGCCGCGGAATCCGGCAGTGAACAGAAGGACATCACCCTGCGCATCGAAACCGATGCGCACGGGCAATTGCTTACGGTGGCCGACCGTGGCGCCGGTATGAGCGACAGGGTACTGCAGCAGGCGCTGCTTCCCTTTTATTCCACAAAACCCCAGGGGGTTGGACTCGGGCTCGCCCTGTGCCGGGAAATCGCCGATGCCCACGGCGGTCGGATTCGCTTGCACAACCGCAGTGACGGCGGCCTGCAGGTCAGTATCTGGCTACCCTGGGCACCCCAGGCATGAACTAGGCGTCAAATGAGTAACAGCGAAGCCCTTCGCTGAATAACCAGCAACGGCCGCCCTCCGGACAGGGCACATCCATGGTCAACGGCGCGCTGCCAGCAGGGCACTGGGGCGTGACGCCCGCGGTACACCAGTTACCGGTATCCAGTTGATAGCAGACCGTGTCGCCGGTAAGGCAAGCACTGGCCGTTGGAATTTGCGTGTCGCCGGCAAAGCAATTGCGGGGATACAGCGGTGTCAGATTCTCCGGCAGCCGCCCCTGATAGTAGGTGGCAGGACTGCCGGTGAGATCACACCAGAATCCGTCCAGACTTGTGACATTGCCCATGTTGCTTGCAGTGCCTGCACAACCGGCAAAAAGAGCTGTAACGAACAGGGCAAATAGGCGCAATTTCATCGCACATCCTCTGTGAACACCAATGGGCTTCCCTGCCCAATCCCGGCAGTTTTCCGCAGGCTTACTTCTCGTAAACGATACAGCGGCGTCCGCCGGCAATTTCGTAGCACTGGGCCGAAGCCGGGCAGATGGAGCCCGGTGCCAGCTCCTCGGCATCACCGGGGCAACCGCCGTAATTGGTTTTCTGCTCTTCCTGCGCGCGGGGAACGGGCGCACTGTTAGGGTAGACCACCTGATCGCGCACACTGCTGGTACCACAGGCGGAAAGTAATGTGGCTGCCGCCAACAGGGAGAGAGTCATCACTGGTGTGCGCATGGAGCCTCCTGGTCATGGGACCTTGATACAGCGACCCCCCCCAAACGGGAGGTCGTAATGAAATCCGGATTTATCCGCGGGAATTAGTAGACCCGCATCACCGGGAAAAACCAGCAGGCAGAGCCCACCTTGGCGTTTTCCACCTCTGTCGAACACTGGCGACTGGCCGCCGGCGGCACAGAAGTATTGGGAAGGTAGTTCCCCACCTCAACGAAATCTGCGGTCTGGCTCTTGTCGTCCGGATTGAAGAAAAACGGGTCGTAACTGTGTTCAGTTTCGAAGGGTACGAATATACAACCTTGTAAGCACAGGGTGGCACCCATTGCCACCACTGCGATCCCTGTGCGATTCATGACTAGACTACCTCGCGATTCGCATTGCACCTCTTCGGCATGCCCGGAGCGTCCTCTCCCGGGGCCCGCCTGTTGTATTTTCAGTTTAGTCCTCAGGACGTGTTCGACGACGCTGTACAGCTTTTAACCAGAATTAAAAGCGCGGGATTCAACTGCAGAAAACATTCCGCGACAACCGCGGGAAAAGTGGCGCGAATATATGGCGTTGAGGTGTCGGAAGCCGCCAAATTTCCACGCATAAAAAAACGCCGGCGGGTTTCCCCACCGGCGTTTTTTAGACGGCGCAGTGACGTCGATTACAGCAGCAATCGACGCACGTCTGCGAGTACTGCGGACAGGTAGGTCAGGAAGCGTCCCGCGTCACCGCCGTTTACCGCACGATGATCGTAGGACAGTGCCAGCGGCAGCATCTGCCGCGGCACGAATTCCTTGCCGTTCCATTCAGGGCGCACCGCCAGTCTGGAAACACCGAGGATACCGACTTCCGGCGCATTCACGATCGGGGTAAAGCCAGTGCCGCCGATGGCGCCAAGGCTGGAGATGGTGAAGCAGGCGCCCTGCATATCGCGGGGTTTCAGCTTGCCATCGCGCGCGGCAATCGCCACTGCGGTGGCTTCTTCTGCCAGCTCGTAGAGGCCCTTCTTGTCCACGTCGCGGATCACCGGGACCATCAGACCTTTCGGGGTATCTACCGCCATACCGATGTGTACGTAATCCTTGTGCACGATGTGCTCGCCATCGTTGTGCAGGGACACGTTGAAGCTCGGCACTTCGCGCAGCGCCGCCGCCGCCGCTTTCAGCAGGAACGGCACCGGGGTGAGTTTCACGCCGCGCTTTTCCGCTTCCGCTTTCATGGACTTGCGGAATTCTTCCAGCTCGGTGATATCTGCGTCGTCGAACTGGGTAACGTGGGGCACGTTCAGCCAGTTGCGCGACATATTCGCCGCGGTGATCTTGTGGATCTTGCTCATCGGCTCGGTGCGTACCGCGCCGAACTGGCTGAAGTCGATCTCCGGCATCGGCGCGACACCGATGCCGCCACCAACACCAGCTACCGCACCGCTTTCCGCCTTCTTCACCTGCTCCTTGATGTAGGCGTGCAGGTCATCCTTGGTGACACGGTTGCGCGGGCCGGAGGGCTTGACCTTGTTCAGCGTCACACCCAGCTCGCGCGCCAGTTTGCGCACGGCGGGGCCGGCGTAAACTTCCGCGGAGGGGGAGTGGTCCCGCTCCAGGTGATGATCTTTCTGCGGTGCCGCCGGCGGTTCCTGAGAGGCAACCACAGCTACTTCGGCAGCGGCCGGTGCCGCCGCCGGGGCTGCCGCCGCAGGAGCCGGGGCCGCAGCGCCAGCGGCCTGCGCCTTCATCACACCAATGACGTCGCCGGTGGATACCTTGTCGCCCACCTTCACGGACAGGGACACGATGGTGCCCGCCGCCGGAGAGGGAACATCCATGGAGGCCTTGTCGCCCTCCACCACGATCAGGGAATCGCCCTCGCCCACTTCGTCGCCGGCAGCGACGGAGAGTTCGATCACGTCCACAGACTCGGCGCCGCCGAGATCCGGCACCACGATGTCCTGCTCTTTGGCTTCGCCTGCGGGCGCAGCAGCGGGAACCGGCGCCGGCGCCGCAACCGGTGCCGCCTCGGCGACCGGTGCCGCAGCTTCCGCTTCTGCGGATTCGCCGGCAACCTCAATCTCACCAATCACATCACCTTCGGAGACCTTGTCACCCACCTTGACGGAGATGCTCAGGATCTTGCCCGCAAGCGGCGCGGGTACATCCATGGAGGCCTTGTCGCCTTCAACGACGATCAGCGCATCCTCTTCCGCCACTGTGTCCCCCACAGCAACGGCAATTTCAATTACATCGACCTGATCGGCGCCGCCGAGATCGGGCACTTTAATGACTTGTTTTGCCATATCTCTAGTTTCCTTTTCAGCGGACCTTAAACCAGGCGCGGATTAACTTTTTCCGCGTCGATGTTCAGTTTCTTGATGGCATCCGCCACTTCACTGGCATCGATCACACCCTGCTTCGCCAGACCGGTCAGCGCGGCGATGGCCACGTAGTTGCGATCCACTTCGAAGAAGCGGCGCAGCTGCTCGCGGCTGTCGGAGCGGCCGTAGCCGTCGGTGCCGAGCGCAATCACATCGCCGTCAATGAACTCGCGCAGCGGCTCCACGTAGGCGCGGATGTAATCGGTGGAAATCACCACCGGATTCTCGTTGCCGGCAAACTGATCGCTGATCCACGCGGTGCGCGGAGCTTCGGTCGGGTGCAGCATGTTCCAGCGCGCCACGTCCTGGGCCTCACGGGCCGCTTCGGTGGCGGAGGTCAGGTTCCACACATCGGAAGTCACACCGAACTGGTCGGCGAGAATGTCCGCGGCGGCGAGTACTTCGCGCAGGATGGAACCGGCACCCACCAGCTGTACGTGCTTGCTCGCCGCCTTGCCCTTGCCGGCCTTGCGGGAGTTGCCTTCCAGCTTGTAGATACCGCGGATGATGCCCTCTTCCACGCCCTGCGGCATTTCCGGCTGCAGGTAGTTTTCGTTCTCGATGGTGACGTAGTAGAAGAGGTTCTTCTGCTCTTCGTACATCTCCTTCAGACCGTGACGGATGATGACCGCCAGATCGTAACCGTAGGCCGGGTCGTAGCTCTTACAGTTCGGGATGGTGGCAGAAATCACATGGCTGTGACCGTCCTGGTGCTGCAGGCCCTCACCGTTCAGGGTGGTACGACCGGCGGTGGCACCTACCAGGAAGCCGCGCGCCTGCATGTCGCCCGCCGCCCAGGCCAGATCGCCAATGCGCTGGAAGCCGAACATGGAGTAGTAGATGTAGAACGGCACCATGGGCACGCCGTGGTTGCTGTAGGCAGTCGCCAGAGCCATCCACGCGGACATGGCGCCGGCTTCGTTGATGCCCTCTTCCAGCACCTGGCCTTTCTTGTCTTCCTTGTAATACATGATCTGGCCGTGATCGACCGGAGTGTATTTCTGCCCCTGGGAAGAGTAGATACCCAGCTGACGGAACAGACCTTCCATACCGAAGGTACGGGCTTCGTCGGGCACGATCGGCGCCACGTTCTGGCCCATGTTCTTGTCTTTCACCAGCACCGACAGCAGGCGTACGAACGCCATGGTGGTGGAGATTTCGCGGTCGCCGGAGCCCTTGGTGACGGCGCTGAACGCGTCCAGTTCCGGGATTTCCAGCTTCGCCACGTCCACGCTGCGAGACGGTACCGGACCACCCAGCGCCTTGCGACGCTCGGCCATGTACTTCATTTCCGGGCTGTCGGGGGACGGACGGTAGTAGGGAACCTCTTCGATTTCCTTGTCGGTAATCGGGATCGCGAAGCGGTCGCGGAAACGCTTCAGCGCCTCGGTGTCCATCTTCTTGACGTTGTGGGTATCCATCGCCGCTTCACCGGCGGATCCCAGACCGTAGCCTTTTACGGTCTGCGCCAGAATCACGGTGGGCTTGCCCTTGCTCGCCATGGCTTCGGCGTAGGCTGCGTAGACCTTGTACGGGTCGTGGCCGCCGCGGTTCAGCTTCATGATCTCGTCGTCGGACATGTCCTTGACCATTTCCGCGAGCTCCGGATATTTGCCGAAGAAATGCTCGCGGGTGTAGGCGCCGCCGTTGGCCTTGAAGTTCTGCATCTCGCCATCGACGGTTTCGTCCATGACCTTCTGCAGCAGACCCTTGTCGTCTTTCTCGAACAGCGGATCCCACAGACGGCCCCACAGGACCTTGATCACGTTCCAGCCGGCGCCGCGGAATACACCTTCCAGCTCCTGCACGATCTTGCCGTTGCCGCGCACCGGGCCATCCAGGCGCTGCAGGTTGCAGTTGACCACGAACACCAGGTTCTCCAGGTTCTCGCGGCCCGCCAGGGCGATTGCGCCCAGGGATTCTGGCTCGTCACACTCGCCGTCACCCAGGAATGCCCACACCTTGCGATCGCCGCGCGGAGACAGGCCGCGCGCAGACAGGTAGCGCATGATGTGCGCCTGGTAGATCGCCTGGATCGGGCCGAGGCCCATGGATACGGTGGGGAACTGCCAGTAATCCGGCATCAGCCACGGGTGCGGGTAGGAAGACAGGCCCTGGCCGTTCACTTCGCGACGGAAGTTGTCCAGCTTGTCTTCATCAAAGCGACCTTCCAGGTAGGAACGGGCGTAGATACCCGGGGCACTGTGGCCCTGGAAGAAAATCAGGTCGCCGCGCTCTTCACCCTCGTTGCCGCGGAAGAAGTAGTTGAAGGCTACGTCGTACAGGGTGGCCGCGGAGGAGAAGCTCGCAATGTGACCGCCCAGGCTGTCGCTGTTGGAGTTGGCGCGAACCACCATGGCCAGCGCGTTCCAGCGGATCAGGGAGCGGATACGACGCTCCATGAACAGATCGCCGGGCATGCGTTTTTCCGCCTGTACCGGGATGGTATTGCGGTAGGGGGTGGTAATGGCCGCCGGCAGCTGAACGCCAATATTGGTGGCGCGGTCAGACAGCTGCTTGATCAAAAACGCCGCGCGCTCCTTGCCGCTGTGGCGGATGACCGCCTGCAGCGCGTCCAGCCACTCTTGCGTTTCCTGAATGTCGGTTTCTTCGTGCATCAAATGCTCCTCGGCGAAAGTACGACGTCGAGTCGGTGTTTTTTATGGTCAGAATTTTGACGCGCAACAGTACCTTATACACGGGAGTTCTCTCCCACATCTGGCTCCTCGCGCGCCAATTCACCACCTTAAATGGCGGAAAAGCAGCGTTCACTGATCAGTGTTTCAGCACTGTAGTGACCAAGGAGGGACTGAGCGACCTGAATACCGCCGGTTTTTGACCGGCTCGACTGAATTCGGCATTGAATTCGATAGTGCTACGGGGCCAGTTAAGCAGAAAATGGGCCATTTACAGCACGCAGTATGCGGTAACTGTCCTCAATTAACTGACCTGCGTAAGCAAGCGGAGGCGATTGTAGTATTACTACAAACGATTTACCAGATAGGACGATTAGTAACAAATAAAACCAAATTTCAAAACAAATAGTTTTCACATCGCGGCTTCAACGGACAATTTTGCCGCAAACCAGAGAAATTCTATTACAAAATAGAGTCCACAATTCTACTTCCGGTCACACCCATACGAAATTTGTTTGCCTTGCGCGAATAGCCGATACCAGTGACCTAGTCGGCTGCGATGCCTTGGCTGCGGCAGACGCTGCGCAGCAATCTTTCCGCCTGCTAGCTAATCGCAAATCTATGCCTGCCTTTCGCATCAAAAACCTGGCGACGTGTTTATGCGTGCCCTGGATACCAAACGCCGCTGAATGGCCGCGTGGCGAAGCCGGTTGAGTGGGAAGCGCCACACCAGTACCGCTGCCGCCAGTAGTATCAAGGCGGGTAACCAGCTCGCCAGGCCGTGCATAAGGCTCCAGGCCAGGGTGTCGTTGCTTCCCCCTTCTTTAAAGCCGGCCCAATCCAGTAGAGGGAACGTCACACCGATGGCCAATGCCAGCGCCGATTTGTTGATCAACTGCAGTAACGCCATATACAGCCCGGTTTCTGCATCGCCATTTTTCCACCGCGCATAATCAATGGTGTCGGCAACAATGGCCGGTGGAAAAACCAGTATTGGCGCTGTCACCACACCCAGGTAAACAAAGAGTGCCAATGCCTGATTGAAATTGCCGGGCTCTATGGTGCTGAACCCGACGAGGCCGACAGCGGTGGCCAGCAGGCAGATCCCATACGCGATGTGCTTGCCCAACCGGCGGGATATCCGCACCCAGATGGCCACACTCAGTATGGCAATGATGTGTTTGATAAATACCAGTAGCAGGAATTGCTTACCGAGTCCCAGTGTCGAGATGATGAAGAGCTGGATAACCGACAGGTACATGCCATAGCCGAACTGGACGATGAAATACACGCTGCCTATGGAAACAAAAGGTCCATTTGCCCACAGCACCCGGAACAGCTGCTTTATGCTGACCTTGGGCACTACACTACTCGTGCCTGAATCAGGCGTTCTCCAGATAGCCAGCAGTACAGTCAGCGGGAAGAAAACCAAAAACAACCCGCACATCAGCCCCAATACCTCACGCTTGGTGGCAGTACCGGCGTCGATAAAAAACATCGGCACACCGAGCACCGCTGTAGTACCGATCAGCGATGCCACCTCGCGGTAACCAGCAATTCGTGTACGCTGCTGATAGTTTTGACTGAGTTCCACCCCCCAGGACTGGTACGGAATCATGACCATGGTCCAGACGGGATAAAAGATCAGGATCATACATAACAGATACACCGCAGAGGCGCCCGACGGGGGCTGGAAAAAAAGCCACACCATCAGCATCAGGCACGGTGCAGCCGACAGTATCCAGACTTTGCGGCGACCGAAGGAAAATGACCAGCGGTCACACAGACGGCCAACTATGGGATCCGTTACCGCATCCCAGAATCGCGCCACAAGAAACAGCAGTCCCACCGTGGTCAGGCTTAGCCCGACCTCGGTGGCGTACATGGGCGGAAGGAAAATAATCAGCGGGGTAAACACAATACTCATTGGCGCCGCCATGCTGGCATAGGCTGCCAGCGACAGGTTCCCCGTTTTATGCTGCGTCTCCAATTCCCTTCCCCTGTACTTTTTCAGTTAGCGGTGTCTACGAGCCCAAAGGTGTGTAGAAACAGCGTGTTAAAAAC
>NZ_DATCMV010000030.1:0-25964 GCF_036563125.1 Microbulbifer sp. | reverse complement strand
GTAATAAGCGTGCCGGCCACCTTCGACAAGGTCAGTGCGTTTGCCAACCACGAGTTGCCAGAGGAATTTACCAAGCAGTTTACCGATATAGTCATGACGCCCGAGTTTCAGGATCAGTATGGCTGGCACTACCAGGCGGCGGTGGATAATGAATTTCTGGCGAATAAGTGGTCTACAGACGTCGACAGCTTTGAGGACTATCTGGCCACCACCGATCTCTCTGAAACAGAGAAAGAACTACTTAAGCGGCGCATGGAAATGCAGGGCACCGTGGGCAACAACCAGTACTACGAGGGCAATGGCCTGACCCGGGACAAGATCGCCGGGTCCGGTAATCACTTCGGCGCGGTCGAGACGCTGAACTTCGAGCGGCAACCGGTCAACCTTCAGCAATTGGAAGAGGCCGGCGCTATTGCCTATGTCTCCAGGGGTTTTAAATGAATTGGTTCCAAAAACCGAAATACCCAATTAAAGAGCAACTACCTAGGATCGAGCACCACGAAAGACTGCCGGATGGCGCCGTGGAACTGGCAAGAACAACGGATCCGAATGAGGGTAATACGGTATTATTTGTACGGCAGGGGGATCACCTGAGTCTATTGAGGGCTGTCAGCAGGCTACGGATGGGAACGATTCCCTATTACCGGTGCTCACAAGCGGATTTCCCCCTCGGTGTATTGCCCTGGTTCGCCGACACGCTCACGGAGTTTCGCAAACCACCGGCTCAGGGCGGTCTGCACGCCGGCGCCATGACCAGCACCGACGCAGACGTGGAAGGCGAGATGCTATGCATCCAGCGTGCGATGAACGCAGGTCCCGGCGTGGGCGGTTATGCCATCGTCAATCGCTCCAGAAAGGACCGGTCAGTGCACCTAGAAGAACATTTTTCACCTCACAGAATCACCTTCGCCGACAACTTCCTCTACGAGGCCGGCTTGCTGGATCTGATCAAAGACTTGGGAGAAAAGTATCGCCGAGGTGAGCTGTAAAGTTACTGTAATAAAGCACCGGTAGCGAAACGAGAAATCGTACAGGCGCTCGGCTTCGACCCCACCGCCATTACCCGCGAACAGTTTCAGCGCGCCACGGAACTCGCTGATCTGATCTGGGAAGACCACGCCCTGCAGGTCGAGCGGCGCCGCTTCGTCAAAGACTATGTCCACGCGCGGCACGCCATCGAAATCACCGAATTCTCCAGCGCCTCGCGCCCCCCGAACAGCTCACGAGCCTTCCCAAAGAAAGGGCACATAACAAAGACGAAAAAAAACGGCAGTAAGCGAACTTACTGCCGTTACAAAAAGATGGTCCCAGCCATCTACGGTTACAACAACACTATCAAGAGCGAAATGAGGCATCCGTGCCTCTGTCAGGCCCTTCCACGATCCCGGCTTCCTAGGCTCTGTGGTTACCGGGGCGACCTGACTGTTCAGCTTGCGCTGAAGTCTTCCTGATCTGCTGCCTGCAACCGCCATTGGCTCTGCGGAAACGGGCAACTACCAATCCTTTGGCAAAAATGGTTGAAGGGCGCGGTACCGTCGCCGGTGAGGGAAGCAATTCCGTCGCTTCCCCGTTTGTTCCACCTTCCATGATGGACACCGGTAACAGGGTGTCTGCAATCCACCTTGCCGCGGCTCCTGTGACGGCCGGGCAGCGCGTTCCCTTCAACCTTGAGCGCCAATCTACGCCGAACCTTATTACAGGTCGATCACACGCCATTACACGCCATTACAGCAAACGGAAAATGCTGCCCTGGCGAGCGACAGCGGCGGAGTATTCACTCACTTTCACCGCATCGCTTTTTCTCATTACACGAAATTCCGCGGTATTCACTACACTCAACAGTCGAAAAAGTCATTTGGCGGGAGCTGCTGCCGGGTCTGTGGCTCGCTTGTTGGGCCGCGACCAATCCCGTAGTATCGGTCGTCTTTTCGACCACAATTTAATCAGCACTTGTCGCTATGTTACTGCCATGTTTTTCCGCGCAGGTTGCTGGCGCCTGAATTTTCGCTATCGCTAATACACAACGAAAAGCACCACGAAAAGCATCACAATATGTCCGACCTTTATACGCGTCTGTTTTCGCCCCTGCTGGCCATGCTGCTGTGGTGTTGCGCCGGTGCGGCGCTGGCGCAGAGCTATGAGCAGCTGTACAGCGATTACCGCGGCAGCCTGTACCAGATTCGCCTGATCGAGCGGTCCTCCAATTCCAAGGCGGGGCTGGGCTCCGGTTTCCAGATTTCCGCCGACGGCCTGGTCGCCACCAACTACCACGTGGTATCGGAAGCGGTGCACGAGCCGGACCGCTACTCCCTCAAGTATCTGTCGGTGGACGGCAAAGAGGGCGACCTCGAGTTGCTGGATGTGGACGTGATCAACGACCTGGCGATCCTGCGCCAGAAGGGCGAGGCGGGTAAGGATCACCTGCGCCTGGCGAACACGCCGCCGAGCAAGGGCGAGACCATCGTCTCCATGGGCAACCCGCTGGACCTCGGCATGACCATCGTGCCCGGCACCTACAACGGCATCGCCACCGGCAGTTTTTACGACCGTATCCATTTTTCCGGCTCGATCAATCCGGGTATGAGCGGCGGCCCGGTGATCAACCGCAACGGGGAAGTGGTGGGTATCAATGTGGCCACCGCCGGCAACCAGATCAGTTTCCTGGTGCCGGTGGACAAGCTGGCGGCGCTGCTCGAGGACTTCAAGCAGGAGATGAGCGCGGGCAACGGCGCCATCGTGCTGCAGCCGGTGATCAACCGCCAGCTGCTCAAGAACCAGCAGCGCATCATTGACCAGATACTCGGTGCCGACTGGCAGCTGCGCCCGCTGGGCGATGCGCTGGTGGTGGGTGAAATCGTGCCGGCGATCCAGTGCTGGGGCAATTCCACCGACGATGAGGACGAGCCGATCCAGCAGGTTGCCAAGGGCTGCACCGGGCAGGACGTGGTGTACCTGTCGGAGAGTTTCGATACCGGGCGCGTGGAGTACGAATTTTTCTGGCTCGAATCCAACGACAAGCTCGCACCGTCGCGCTTTTACAGTGGCTACGCGGACGAGATGAGCGGCTTCTACCCGGGCAACAGCGCCGGTGAAGACGACGTGACCAATTTCAACTGCAAGCAACAGTTCACCACCCATCCGCGCGATGGCGCTGGCGACAAGGAGCAGGATGCCGAAGCGGGCGCAGAGCCGGCGCAGAAGCCGCCGAAGGCCAACGGCAACAGCGACCCGGCCATTGCCCGCACCTCCATCTGTGTGCGCCGCTATAAGGAGTTCCCGGAACTCTACGACGTGTTTTACGTGAGCCTGACCGTAGATCAGGCCAACCGCGCGCTGGTGAGCCACTTCACCCTTTCCGGCTTCACCAAGGAGTCCGCCAGCGCCTTTACCGAGAAGTTTGTGAGCGAGATTCAATGGCACTGATTATCGAAGAAATCAATCGTGCCCACCGGGTAAGCAATCGCTACCGCTTGGACGGGGACCGCGCCACCCTGGGGCGCTGCTACGACAACGCAGTGATGCTGGAAGACCCCCACGTCGATCCGGTACACGCGGAAGTGGTGCGAGATGAAGACGGCTGCTACGTGCTGCGGGATTTAGACAGCCTGAACGGCGTGCGCCTGGTGCGCAATTTCCGCGACAAGTCCGTCAAACCGGCGACCGTCCGCGAGCACCATATCCAGTGTGGCGATGAGATCCAGCTCGGCAAGAGCCGGGTGCGTTTTATCGACACGGAAATGAGCGTGGCGCCGGCGATTCCGCTGCACTCGGCGGAAACGGTGTTCGACCGCCTGGCGACGCCGCTGGTGGCCACGGTACTGTGCCTGCTGGTGGCGGGACTCAGCCTGTGGCTCGCGTGGCTCGGCACCAGCAGCGAATTCAAGTGGACCGGTGTGGTGAAGGTGCTGACCGATGTGATCATCGGCCTGCTGGTGTACGCCGCCGCCTGGGCGTTTATCGGCAAGGTGGTGAAACACGAGGCGCACTTCCTGCCGCACCTCTCCATCGCCGCCGCCGCGGCACTGGTGTACGCCGCCTGGCAGTGGTTTGGTGGACTGCTCAATTTCAACTTCAACCTGCAGCAGATATTACCGCTGCTGAATATCCTGGTGCTGGCGGTGCTGTTGCCAGTGATGCTGTGGTGCGCGGCCTATCTGGCGCTGAATATTGCCCCCCACTGGCGCTTCCTGGGTTCGATCCTGATTCCGTGGAGCTTCCTCGGCTTCGCCGCGGCGGTTGAGATCGGCAACATGGGCGAGTTCAGCGAGTCTCCGCCGGTATCCAGGGAGCTGAAGTACAAGGGCTTCCTGTTCCGCCGGCCGGTGCCGCTGGAAGAGTTCCTCGCCGATGCGCCGGAGCTATTCGATATCCCCATCGAAGAGGACACGAAAAAGGGCAAGAAGAAGAGCGCCAAGAAACACGCTGACGAAGAAGCCGCCAGCGATGAGGAAATTCACGGCGAATAGCCATCGAAGTCTGCGCGCGCACGGCATAAAATCTCCGCCCGCTTTTGCCCCGAGAAATAAAAAGTCCGCGGCGCGCACAAGGAGTGAATGCCATGACCGAGCCCACCACAGATCAGACCCCCGACAACCCGTTCTGGAGCCCGGCGGTTGCCCGGCTCCACCCCTATGTGCCGGGGGAGCAGCCGAAAACTACCGCGCGCCTGATCAAGCTCAACACCAACGAGAGCCCCTACCCGCCCTCGCCCAAGGCCCAGGCCGTGTTGCAGGACCCGGAACTGCCGAGCCGCCTGCGCCTCTATCCGGACCCGGAATCCACCGAGCTGCGCGAGACCATCGCCGCGCAGTTTGACCTGCAAGCGGAGCAGGTGTTTGTGGGCAACGGCTCCGACGAGGTGCTGGCGCACGCGTTCTACAGTTTCTTCCAGCGCCCGGAGCCGCTGCTGTTCCCGGATATCACCTACAGCTTTTACCCGGTGTATTGCGAGCTGTACGGTATCGAGGCGCGCACCCTGCCGCTGCGGGAGGATTTTTCCATCGCGGTTGCGGACTATGCGATCGACGGTGCCGGCGGTGTGATCCTCCCCAACCCGAACGCCCCCACAGGACGCTACCTGCCACTGGCGGAAATCGAGCAGCTGCTGCAGCTGCACCCCGAACGGGTGGTGGTGATCGACGAGGCCTACATCGATTTCGGTGGCGACAGCGCGGTTGCGCTGATCGACCGCTACCCGAACCTGCTGGTGGTGCACACCCTGTCGAAGTCCCACGCGCTGGCGGGGCTGCGTGTGGGTTACGCGCTGGGTCAGGCACACCTGATCGAGGGCCTGAACCGGGCGAAGAACTCCTTCAACTCCTACCCGATCGACGGTATCGCGCAAAAGGTGGCAACCGCCGCCATCGCGGATCGCACCTGGCTTGTGGATAACTGCGCCAAAGTCATCGCCACCCGCGAGCACACCTGTGCACAACTGAGTGAACTGGGCTTCGAGATCATCCCCTCCACCGCCAATTTCATCTTCGCCAAACCGCCGAAAATTTCAGCCGAGGATTTGTTCCTGGCCCTGCGCGAGCGCAATATCATCGTGCGCTATTTCAACAAGCCGCGGATTAGTGAGTACTTGCGCATCAGCATCGGTACCGATGAGGAAATGGCGGCTTTGGTGGCAGCCTGCCGCGAGGTTTTGTAGGTTTTTCGCGAAAGCTTGGGTGGGCGTGTCTCGCAAGGGAGCGCCGCCCAGCCAAGCCACCACCCAACTCGCCAGCTGCAAACCACCCAACGATCCAGCCAAAAGCCACCGAAGCGGACCATTCCACAGAACCGACGCAGGGAACTTCTATAATTCTTCGGGCACAAAAAACTAAACCGACACCACTGCAGTAAATTATGTCGATCTCCACCCGATTCCTGTTCCAGACCATATTCAGTGCACTGCTACTCAGTGCGGCCATCCCCACCCTGGCGAAAAATCCCTGGGAGGCGGCGCGAACGCCCACCAACCAACTACCCGAGAGTATTGGCGGCTACAGCAACGGCTGCCTCAGCGGCGCCGAGGAAATGCCGGTGCGCGGCGAGGGTTTCCAGCTTGTGCGCACCGGACGCAACCGCCACTACGGCAATCCCTACCTGGTGGAATTCCTCAAGGACTTTTCCAACGCCGTGGAAGAAAAAGATCTCGGCCGCCTGCAGATCGGCGATATGTCCATGGCCCGCGGCGGACCCTTCAGCAGTGGCCACGCGAGCCACCAAATGGGTCTCGACGCGGATATCTGGTTCTCCCAGGACGAGCGCGCCGCCGAACGCCCGCTGACCCCGTGGGAGCGGGACAACATCTCTGCCGTTCCCATTGCCGATGAGCGCAGACATATGCTGCTGGAAAAAAACTGGGACCAGCGCATCCCCGGCATTCTGCGCATCGCCTCGGAAGATCCCCGTGTCGCGCGTATTTTTGTGCACCCGACCATCAAGCAGAAAATGTGCGATATTGCAGGCAGCGACAATGAATGGCTGCGCAAAGTGCGCCCCTGGTGGGGACACAACTATCATTTCCATGTGCGCCTGAACTGTCCGCCGGAAGACAAAAGCTGTGTGCCCCAGCCCAAGGTGAGCGGCAAGCCCTGCGAGGGCGGGCTCGATTGGTGGTTTAGCGACGACTTTTACGCCATCCTGAATGGCACTGCGCCGGTGAAGCCGAAACCGGAGAAGCCGCCGAAGAAGCCGGATATGCCCGCGCAGTGCGCGCAGGTACTCACCGCACCGGCGGCGCCATAGCAATTGATTGATGAGAACCCGATGACTCATAACCACAACAACATCCAGGTGCTGCTGATCTGTGGCGGTGGCGGCAGCGAGCACGATGTCTCCCTGCGCACCGCGGATTTCATCCAGCGCGAACTGGCGCGTGCGCCGGACATCCATCTCACCCGCGTCACCATGAACGAAAACGGCCAGCTGCTGGACAGCGATGGCATGGTGCGCGAGCTGCGCTCGGACAAGCTGCTCTACAGTGCCAGTGGCAGCGCGCAGACGGTGGATTATGTGATCCCCTCAATTCACGGCTACCCCGGTGAAACCGGCGACCTGCAGTCGCAACTGGAAATCCTCGGCCTGCCCTATTACGGCTGTGGCTCCGAGGCGAGCAAGATCTGCTTCAATAAGATCACCACCAAGCTGTGGCTCACCGCGCTCGGCATCGACAATACGCCCTACCAGTTCCTGTGCGCCAACACCGCCGAGGAAACCGCCAAGGCCAAAGACGCACTGCAACTGTGGGGCTCAGTATTCGTGAAGGCATCCAACCAGGGATCGTCTGTGGGCTGCTACAAGGTCAGCGACGAGGAGTCACTGGAGCAGGCGCTGCACGATGCCTTCCGGCTCTCCCCCTATGTGCTGGTGGAAAAGTGCCTGAAGGTGCGTGAGCTGGAAGTGGCGGCCTATACGTATGAGGGGGAGCTGGTGATTACCGCGCCCGGTGAAGTCTGTGCGCCCGCGGATACATTCTACAGTTACGAGGAAAAATACGCCGAGGGCAGCCGCGCGCTCACCCACGTGGTGGCGGAAGGCTTGTCCGATGGCCAGCTGGGCTGGATTCACGAGGCGGCAAAGCGCGCGTTTATCGGCCTGCAGCTGGAAGACCTGTCGCGCATCGATTTCTTCCTCACCGATGACGGGGAAATCTACCTGAACGAGGTGAATACGTTCCCGGGCATGACCTCCATCTCCATGTTCCCGAAAATGTTGCAGAACAACGGGCACGACTTCTGCACCTACCTCACCGCGCTGATCCGAGCCGCGGTCTGACGGAACCCGCGGGTATCAACCCGCGATCGGCAGTCCGTCCACCAACCATCCCTCCTGTCGCGGCCGGGAAAACTGGCCGCGCAGAAACTCCATCTGGTCGCCGCGAATCCGCACACTGTTGATCAGCGCCAGGTACTCGGCGGCGTTGGGCACGAATGGCAGCGCCAGCAGTTCCATATCCAGGTCCTGCAGCAAGCGGTTGCCCTTGTGCTGGTTGCAGCGCCGACAGGCGGTCACCACGTTCTCCCAGACATCGCGCCCACCTTTGGATACCGGCTGCACGTGATCCCGGGTCAGGTCGCGCAGCGGAAACCAGCTGCCACAGTAGAGGCAGGTGTGTTCATCCCGTGCAAACAGCGCGCGGTTGGTGAGCGGAGGCCGCGCGCGCGGACGCGCCATGCGTTCACCGCCACAGGCGATGATGGCGGCGAGATCCAGCCGAGAGCGCTCACCCTGGCGGTTGATTCCACCATGCACGGTCTGCACCACGCCACCCAGGGTCCAGGTAACCAGGTCCCGCACATACAGGCAGGCGGCCTCTTCCCAGCTCACCCACTCCAGCGGCTGCCCGGCGAGATTCAATCTCAGGATCTGTGCTTGCATATGTTCACCTCCGAAATTGGCTTACCCCCAAAGCACCAGAGCCCCGCGGGAATTCCAGCGGGGCTCTGGTGGCGATGCAGGGAAAGGGATTGGAACAGGGAGAAGTATTGAGACAGAAAATCTGGTCGGGATGTCTGGGAAAATGCGGCGGCGCAGGAGCGGTGTGGCGAAATCTGGAGGCGACGAAGGCTCGACCACCAGTGATGCCACGGTGGCAGCGATAAGAATGGGTAGAGCAATAACTTACTGAATGCTTCATCCTCCGCGGCCACAATAATCGGACCGTCTTGTGCTGATTAAAGCGGAGGTTTGTTACGATTTCCAGACAGCAGACGAAATCCAGTGCTGATCTTTTGAAAAGACCGACTATTTCGTTTGTACTGACAGGGGAAATTGAAGATAAGAAGTGCGGGCAATGATATTTCAAAGGCCCAAAATGAAAACACCGCTTGAGCAATCCAGCCCAAGCGGTGCGTCTCACAGGATGGTGCCCAAGTCCCTTCAGGCTGGCAGCGCGGTCTCCAATCCTTGGTGACCTGTCCTTGCCGCCGGTGCAATCCGTTCTCCGTCCTTGCAATTACATTATGGTCGCTGGAGAAAATTCGGGTAGTGGGAAAATGCTGAAGTTGTTGTAAGAGATGTCTTACAAACGAGTGACTGGCGTCACACTTTTCGTAGGCGGGATTTGAGGGAGCTGGTGGCGCGTATCGCAACTGGTACTGCTGTGCGACATTTAGCGGCCAACTATAGTTACTTTTGTTACGAGATCAAGACGATCGTGAGACCCACGTCGAAAAACGCGCTAACTTTTTATCGCCTGGTGGCAATAGCCGCCATTGGCATCATTTTGCTGGTGGCCGCCGTTGCTACCGGCCTGATACCGGGGATCAACGTGCCCTGGGGCCAATTGCTGGGTGCGAGGACCGATGAAGCAACAGTGGAGCGCCAGTTGCAGCTGGCACCGGGATACCGGCTGGACCTCTACAGCGAGGAGACGCCCAACGCGCGTTTTCTCGCCGTGACCCGCAATGGCGATCTGCTGGTATCCCAGCCCAAACTCGGCCGGGTTAGCCTGCTGCTGGCGGACCGCAACGGCGACGGCAAAGCCGACGGCCAGCGCGTGCTGATCGACGGCCTGCAGCGGCCGCACGGGCTGGCACTGCATGAGGACTGGCTGTATATCGCCGAGAGCAATGGCGTCGGCCGCGCGCTCTTCGACCACTCCGATGGCCGCATTGCCAGCCGTTACCAGAAGATCGTCACCGATCTCGGGGATAGCGGTAACCACTGGACCAAGACCATCGGCATGGGCCCGGATGGCTGGATGTACCTGTCCAGCGGTTCCACCTGCAATGTGTGTGAAGAGGAAGACCCGCGTCGCGCCACTATCATGCGTTTCCGTCCGGACGGCAGCCATTTCGAAATTTACGCCACCGGCCTGCGCAACAGCGTGGGGTTCGACTGGTCCCCCAAGGACGGTGCGCTCTACGCCACCGACAACGGCCGCGACTGGCTGGGTAACGACTTTCCGCCCTGCGAGCTGAACCGCATCCAGCAGGACGGTTTTTACGGCTGGCCCTATGCCAATGGCAACCGCGTGCCGGACCCGGATTTCGGCGAGGGGAAAAGCCCGGAGATCCAGCAGAAAATTGCCGCGTCGATTCCCCCGGCATTCGAATTCCGCGCCCATAATGCGCCGCTGGGAATGCGCTTTCTGCGCAGTTCGGAACAACCTGACGCGTATCGCGACATTGCACTGGTGGCGCTGCACGGTTCCTGGAACCGGGATGTGAAGGACGGCTACAAGGTGGTGGCACTGCACTGGGACGAGCGCGGCAAGATCCACGCGGAAGATTTCATGTGGGGTTTTCTGGCGGAGGATAAAAACACGGTGTACGGCCGCCCGGTGGATATTGCCGAGGATGCGCGCGGGAATATTTACGTCTCCGATGACTACGCGGGTGCGGTGTACCGGATTCAGCCGGGCGCGGCGAATGCCAACGAGGCGGGCGTCCCCGCCGGCAAACGCCCGCCCATCAGCGCGCCGAAAAAGCCCCTCGCCATCGACGGCGACGCCGCCCGCCAGGGCGCGCAGATTTTCGAGCGCCGCAACTGTATTCGCTGCCACCAGCAGATCCCGCTGCAAAACCTGAGCCGCAAGTACACCCTGAAGCAGCTGGCGGATTACTTCGATACGCCGACGCCACCGATGCCCAACTACGGTTTCAGCAACAGCCAGAAACGGGCGCTGGCGCATTATTTGATGGAACAGGAGATTCAGGGGGCCGGGCGCCAGCTGCAGAATTATTTGCCCTGACACCAAGTTACCGCCGGGGGACCCAGTGGTCCCCCGGCGCGCCAATTGACCCTCCCCCGCGCAGCCGCTAAGGTTGCCCGCAATTGCATACCCTTGCTATTTATCGAGACTATTTTCGGGACTAGGTCATGGCCGCCAAAAAGAAAACCGCTTCGTTCGAGAGCGCACTGGAAGAACTGGAACAGCTGGTGGAACGCCTGGAAAGTGGCGACCTGCCGCTGGATGAGGCGCTGGCGGATTTCGAGCGCGGGGTGAAGCTCACCCGCGAGTGCCAGCAGAAGCTGGCGAGCGCCGAGCAGAAGGTGAAGGTGCTGATGGAGGAAGGCGGCCAGGTGCGGGAACTGCCCTTCGACGCGGAAGACGATTTCTCCGGAGATGCGGAGTAAGTGAGCACTTCCACCCCCGTTGCGATGCCGGTAAAGCTCAAGGCCTTCCTGCAGTCTTCCGGCCTGCAGGTTGAGCAGACCCTGAAGGCCGCACTGGCGGACCATTCCGCTGCCGACACTTTATTTGCCGCCATGAACTACGCCGCGCTCGGCCCCGGCAAACGCCTGCGCCCGGCGCTGGTGTACGCCGCGGCCCAGGCCCTGGGCGGTGCAGCGGCGGCCAACCAGAGCCACCAGGCGGCGGCGGCGCTGGAATGTGTACATGCCTATTCCCTGGTGCACGACGACCTGCCGGCGATGGACGACGACGACCTCCGCCGCGGCCGCCCCACCTGTCATATCCAGTTCGATGAAGCCACCGCGATACTCGCCGGTGACGCGCTGCAGTGCCAGGCCTTCGAGCTTCTCGCCGATGCACCGCTCTCCGCAGAACTGCGCATCCGCCTGGTGACCGAACTGGCGCACGCCTCCGGTGCCCGCGGCATGGTAGCGGGTCAGGCCATCGACCTGGCCGCGGTGGACCAGTCCCTCACGCTCGAGCAACTGAAGCAGATGCACCGTCTCAAAACCGGCGCGCTGATCTGTGCCAGCGCGCGCATGGGCGCACTGATCGGCGGCGCCGATACCGCCCAGCTCGACGCCGTCACCCGCTACGCCGCGGCCATCGGCCTGGCCTTCCAGGTGCAGGACGACATCCTCGATGTGACCGCGGATACCGAGACCCTGGGCAAAACCCAGGGCGCCGACGCCGCGCGCAACAAACCCACTTACGTCTCCCTGCTCGGCCTCGACGGCGCCCGCGCCAATGCGGACGAACTGCACCGGGAAGCCAGCGACGCCCTGGTGCAACTGGGCGGCAACACCGCCATCCTGCAGCAGCTGGCGGACTATATCGTCCACCGGGATCACTGAGCCCAACAACTACGCCCCCCGTACGTTGGCCCCACAGGATGCAATCTCGCGCCTGTGGGCATACAATCCCCATCCATTATCAGTTGCAATTGATACTTTGGGCTCAGTGCCGCTTGCCATCCCCAAGCCGCACAGGAAAACGGGCCCAAACGCCCGAATTCAGGACCCTAGATGTTCGACCAGATACCCCGCCAGCGCCCGTATACACCGCTCCTCGACCAGATCGACGATCCGGCCCAACTGCGCGCCCTGTCGGAAAAACAACTGCCCCAGCTGGCCACCGAACTGCGCGAATACCTGTTGTACTGCGTGGGCCAGACCGGCGGCCACTTTGGCGCCGGCCTCGGCGTCGTCGAGCTGACCATCGCCCTACACTACATCTACAACACCCCGGAAGACCGCCTGGTCTGGGATGTGGGCCACCAGACCTACCCGCACAAAATCCTCACCGGCCGCCGCGAGCAGATGCTCAGCATGCGCCAGCAGGGCGGCCTCTCCGGCTTCCCCAAGCGCAGTGAAAGCCCCTACGACACTTTCGGCGTCGGCCATTCCAGCACCTCCATCAGTGCCGCCCTCGGCATGGCGCTGGGTTCGCCGGATGAGCGCAAGGTAGTGGCGGTGATCGGTGACGGTGCAATGACCGCGGGCATGGCCTTCGAGGCACTGAACCATGCGGCGCACACCGGCAAAGACATGCTGGTGGTGCTGAACGACAACCGCATGTCGATCTCCAAGAACGTGGGCGGCCTCGCCACCTACTTCGCCCGCATTCTCGCCAGCAAGACCTACCTGAACATGCGCGAGGGCAGCCGCAAGGTGCTGTCGGTGATTCCCAAGGCGTGGCAACTGGCGCGGCGCGCGGAAGAGCACGTGAAGGGCATGATTACCCCGGGCACCCTGTTCGAGGAGCTGGGCTTCAACTACGTGGGTCCGCTGGACGGCCACAACATGCAGGATCTGGTGCACACCCTGCGCAACCTGCGCAACCAGCGCGGTCCGCAGCTGCTGCACATCGTAACCACCAAGGGCAAGGGCTTCGGCCCCGCGGAAGCGGACCCGGTGGGCTACCACGCACTGAACAAGCTGGAGCCGGAACCCAAGGTCCAGGTCGCGGTGCCGGAAACCAAGAAGAAAGGGCCGAAGTACCAGGATATTTTCGGCCAGTGGCTGTGCGACACCGCGGAGCTGGACGACAAGCTTGTCGCCATCACCCCCGCCATGTGCGAGGGCTCGGGCATGGTGGACTTCGCCGAGCGCTTCCCGGAGCGCTACCACGATGTGGCGATCGCCGAGCAGCACGCTGTCACCCTCGGTGCGGGTCTCGCCTGCGAGGGCCAGAAGCCGGTGGTGGCGATCTACTCCACCTTCCTGCAGCGCGGCTACGACCAGATGGTGCACGATGTGGCGATCCAGGACCTGGACGTGACCTTCGCCATCGACCGCGCCGGTCTCGTCGGCGAAGACGGCCCCACCCACGCGGGCAGTTTCGACCTCACGTTTATGCGCTGCCTGCCCAACCTGGTGATCGCCGCGCCCAGCGACGAGAACGAGTGCCGCCAGCTGCTCTACACCGCCTACCAGCACCCCGGCCCTGCCGCGGTGCGCTACCCCCGCGGCACCGGCCCGGGTGTGGAAATTGAAAACACCATGAGCGAGCTGCCGATTGGCAAGGCGCGCGTGATTCAGGAAGGATCCAATGTGGCCATCCTGAGCTTTGGCACCTTGCTGGCTTCCGCCCGTGAAGTGGCCGACAAGCTCGGTGCGACGCTGGTGGATATGCGCTGGGTAAAACCGCTGGATGAAGAGCTGATCGACCGTCTGGCCGACAGCCACAACCTGCTGGTGACACTGGAAGAAAATACCATTGCCGGCGGCGCTGGCAGCGCTGTTGCAGAGTATCTGAACCGCCGTGTAACGCCGGTACCGCTGCTGCAACTGGGTCTGCCGGACAAGATCATCGAGCACGGCAAGCATCAGAAATTGCTGGAAGAAATTGGCCTGGATGCCAAAGGCATCGAAGAACAGATTCGCAAGCGAATCAATGCCATGGCCAATAACAATAACGGCTTCAACGGCCAAGCCGCCGCGATCTAATTACGGATCTGCTACGAAGTTAAAGGCTTAAAGCGAAGGCCGGGTGCCGGGGGCGGGTTTTCAGGATCGTCGCCAACAGGATGTTTGCGCCGAAGTGCCCAGGGATGGGTTCACAGCGGTCCTGAAAACCCGCCCCCGGTGCCCGACCGCCACCGCGCTCTGAATAGGGCCCCACAACGAGGCTCCGAAAAAATTTGAGGCGGCAGATCACAGGGTGGTGCATTTGGAAACCGCTGTGAATACATCCCTGTAAGCTCCGTCGCAAACATCCCTGTTTGCGACGGTTTCCAAATGCACCACCCTGTGCTCTGCCTTAACTTCCGAGTTAAGCGCCTCGAAAATAAATAACAATTCGTCAATAAAACAAACAGAGACAGGAAGTACGATGTTCTATTCCAATTCTTTTAAAAAAATCCTGAACTCTAAATTCATTGGTTTGTCCGCAGCCATCATGGCGGCGAGCGTCAATGTCCAGGCAATGGACCAAAAAGCCTTTGAAAAGGATCTGAATGCGATCCCCAAAAAAGGCGCCAGTGAAAAGCTTCAGGCCCTGCAGGACCTCCGCTACCGCTGGATCATGGAGAGTTATCCGGAAACCGGTACTTACCAGGGCTATCCCGGCGTAGAACAGTTGTGGACAGATCAGTCCACCAGAGGGATAGAGCAGCGCAAGGGACAGACACGGGAACTGTTGGCTGCCAGCCGCCACATCGACGAAGACAAGTTGGCGGATAACGAAAAGCTCGACTACCAGCTGCTCTACCAGGACTTGCTAATGCAGGTCAGGGGCTACCAGTTTCCCGAGCACCTGATGCCGGTGAGCCATATGAGCGGCATCCAGAACAGTGTTCCCGGGGTGCTAAATACCATGCCCAAGCGCAACCCGGCAGATTACGAAAATATTCTCGCGCGTTTGGAAAAGCTGCCGCAGTTGATTGAGCAGACGCAAATTTTGATGGAAAAGGGGCTGAAGCAAAAACTGACCCCGCCACAGATCACCCTGCGCGAACTGCCCGGCCAGATCCGCGCGCTGATTCCCGCCGATCCGCAACAGAGCCCGCTGCTCAAGGCATTCAACGAAATGCCTGCAAGCATTCCCGCTACGCTACAGAACCGCCTGCGTTCACGCGCGCAGAATATTTACCAGAAATCCCTGGTAACAAGCTGGCAGGCATTTGCGGAGTTCGTGGAGCGGGAATATATCCCCAACGCAAATACCGAAACCGCGTTCACCAAGAACGACGATGGTGTCCGCTGGTACGCATACAAGGTGCGCGAGGAAACCACCACCGAGTTGAGCCCGGAAGAAATTCACCGTATCGGCCTTGAGGAAGTGCGGCGTATTCGCGGTGAAATGGAAGCGATCATCAAGAAAACGGGCTTTGCCGGTGGCTTCAAGGAATTTACCGAATTCCTGCGCAGTGATCCGCGCTTCTTTTACCAGAGCAAAGAGGAGTTGCTGAAAAACTACCGTGATATTGCCAAGCGTATCGACGGTGAGCTGCCGGCGCTGTTCGGCACCCTGCCACGCCTGCCCTATGGGGTGAAGCCGATTCCTGCGTATTCAGAAAAATCCCAGACCACGGCCTATTACATGCCAGGCTCGATGGAGGCGGGACGCGCGGGGGTTTTCTTTGCCAACACTTACGATCTGAACAGCCGACCGACCTGGGAGATGGAGGCGCTGACGGTGCACGAGGCAATGCCGGGCCACCACCTGCAGATTGCGCTGGCACAGGAGCAGAAAGATATTCACCGCCTGCGTCGTACCAAGATGTACACCGGTTTCGTGGAGGGCTGGGGACTGTACTCGGAGAGCCTGGGTTACGATCTCGGTCTATATAAGGACCCCTACAACGAGTTTGGTGCGCTGACTTACGATATGTGGCGCGCGGTGCGCTTGGTGGTGGATACCGGCATGCATCAGCTGGGCTGGAGCCGGGATGAGGCGATTGCGTATTTTATGGAGAACAGCCCGAAGCCTGAGCACGATGTTGTGGTGGAGGTTGACCGTTATCTGGTATGGCCGGGCCAGGCGCTGGCTTACAAGGTGGGGCAGTTGAAGATCAAGGAGATCCGCGCGCGGGCGGAGAAGGCACTGGGGAATAATTTCGATATTCGCCGTTTCCACGATGCACTGCTGGGTGCTGGTGCGCTGCCGTTGAATGTACTGGAAAAACGGATGAATGCCTGGATTGAGTCTCAGGGCGGAGAGATTAGCGTCACGACACCGGTAAGTGATTCTGCGGGTCAGGCGGCGCTGAACTAAATTTTGGTGGTTTTGAGGCTGGTCCGGTGGCGGCAAGGCACCGGGTATGGGTTTTCAGAACCGCTATGAATACATCCCTGTAAGCTGCGTCGGCGACGTCCCTGTCGCCGACGCTTCTGAAAACCCATACCCGCCACCTTGCCTTCACTTCAAACGACTTTACTTCGTCAGCGAAAAAAGTAGCGATTGTAGAAAATCAATCTCCCCCACTTTTTCTTGAACGCGCATGTCCTCCCACGGTGCGCACTAACTGACTGAACGCCCGCTCTTCCGCACGGGTTTCCGCCAGGGTGCGGCTATTCCTTTTTACTTCGCGCTCCAGTTTGCGCCAGTTGTGTACGCGACGCTCGTCCAGCTCGTTGGAATCCATCGCCGCGCGCACGGCGCAGCCCGGCTCCGTCTGGTGAGCGCAGTCGGCGAAGCGGCACTTGGCGGCGAGTTCGCTGATGTCGGCAAAGGCAGCAGCGAGTCCTTCACTGACGTCCGCCAGTCCGAGTTCACGCATACCGGGGCTGTCCAGTAACAACCCGCCCTCGGGGATTGCGTACAGGGCGCGGTGGCGGGTGGTGTGGCGGCCTTTGCTGTCGTCTTCACGGATTCCGGCAGTGGCGGCAACTTCGCTGCCGGCAAGGCTGTTCAGCAGGGTGGATTTGCCAACGCCTGAGGAGCCGAGCAGCGCGAGGGTTTCGCCACTGCGGCAATAGTCGCGCAGAGGCTCCACACTTGCGCGGTCCAGCGCATTCACCAGTACCACCGGAAGGTCGCGATAGTTTTTCAAAGCCTCGCGGTACTGCTCATGCGCGTCGCTCTGGTCGGCCTTGGTGACCACCACACAGGCCCGGCAGCCGGCCTCTTTGACCAGTGCCTGGTAGCGCTCGATACGGGAGAGGTTGAAGTCGTGGTTGCAGGAGGTGACGATCAGCACGTTATCGATGTTCGCGGCAATCAGCTGCACCTGCTTCGCGCCCGGCGCCATGCGCCGGAACAGGCTGCTGCGTTCCAAACGACGTGCGGGTTTGCGGCTATCGCGCTCCAGCAGCAGCCAGTCGCCCACCGTGGGCTTTTCCTCGGCGTCTTCAAACAGCGGGCCGTTGACCAGCACCACCTCATCTCCGCGCTCACCGGACACTTCCAACTGACCGCGATGTACCGCCATCACCCGCACCGGTTCGCAATCGGTCAGCTCGTCCAGCGACAACTGCTGCTGGAAGAACGGCTTCCAGCCCAGAACGCGCAATGGCGATAGGGCGCCGGCGGCCTTTTCCTGTCCACCAGTGGAGGCACCGCGCCGGATTACCGGGCGGCGTGATATCAGGGATTTACTCAAGGTTCTAAACCCTCAAAAGTGCCCTACGCACCTCATTGCGCAGGCACATATGATTCAAGCCTCAGACACATAGTCTGGGCACTGTTGGATGGGGTTTCCAATGGGATGGGAAACCCGACAAAAGAACATTGCCGGGCGAGTGGCGATTTAGTCGCGGCTGGCCCGGCGGGGCTTGGATACAATCATCAACAATCCTCCGCTGGTGGAATTTCGCGCAATTTAGCAGGCCTTAGATATCACCGCAACACTGCATAAGGTTTCGTTCGAAGTGGTGAAGGTATGCAGAAAGCGCAGTGCGGGGGCAAAGGTTTTGAAACTGTCGCAAACGGGGATGTTTGCGACAGAGCGTACAGGGATGTATTTAAGGGGGGCGCCTAGCTCGGTTTCAAAACCTTTGCCCCCGTACTGTGCTACCACCGAACCAGCTTCAACGGCCCCAAGACTTTCATAAGGCTCAAAAACAAAAGCCGGCATAAAGCCGGCCTTGATATCGGATCGCTGCTGGTGCATCACCTTTCTCGACCTGCAGTTTTCAGATGGGATGAGTATAGACACACTTTCTGATCCCGCCATTCCGTCAATGACTGTTTTTTGCCCTTCCCTGGCAAAGCGCGGGATCAGCGTCTTGCTCCAGTACAGGATGGCGTTGATCGATTTCTCCCAGGTGACACTTTCATGAAGGCTTTGTGACAACGCAAACCGCTCGCAGTCACCTGTTTCATCCAGACAGCAACCCCCGGCCTGGCGCCTAAATCCTTCATCCTCCCCCGGGGAGGAGGCAGGCTGCGTCCAACTTCCGTTCAATGGAAGCGGGCAGGCGATGCCCCGCAGACACAAATAACAAAAATCGAAACAGAGAGAATCCCATGCACGCGACCCGTACCGCGCATCCCCGCGCCGCCGGCCTGCTCCTGACGGCCAGCCTGTTGTCCCAGGCCATCCTGCACGCCAATCTCGCCATCGCATCCGATACCCCCAATCCCGTGAGCGTCGGCATCCCCGGCAATTTACAAATGGCACTGGGCTGCCCCGGAGACTGGCAACCCGAATGCGCTGTCACCCAGCTCAGCTACGACGCCGCCGACGACAAATGGCTGGGAATCTTCAGCGTGCCCGCCGGCAACTGGGAATACAAAGCCGCCCTGAACGGCAGCTGGGATGAGAACTACGGCGCAAACGGCTACCGCAATGGCGGCAATATCGGATTGCAGCTGGCTGAAAGCACCGAGGTAAAGTTCTACTACGACCATGAAAGCCACTGGATCACCAGCAGCGCCAACAGCACCATCGCTACCGTGGCGGGCAATTTCCAGAGTGAGCTCGGTTGCCCCGGTGACTGGCAGCCGGACTGTTTACGCAGCTGGATGCAGGACAGCGATGGCGACGGGATCTACACCTTCCTGACGTCAGGTATTCCCGCCGGCAACTATGAATTCAAAGTCGCACTGAACGAAGGCTGGAGCGAGAGCTACGGCAATAACGGCGGCAACATTGCATTTAACGTATCCAAAGATGGCGACGAAATTTATTTCGCCTTCGACGCCAACAGCAAACAGGTGGTCATCAGCACCAATGGCATTCCCCGCGGCGATCTCACCCAGGAAAAGGCCCACTGGCTCGACGCTACGCATTTTGCCTGGAATATCAGCCCCGCCGATGGCGACCAGGTAAAACTGCTCTACAGTGCCGAGGGCAATTTGCAGATCACCCCGGACGGCATCGATGCCGACGCCAGTTATCCGCTAAACCCGGGCAGCTTACCGGCAGACACCCAGCATAAATTCCCGCATCTCAATGGCCAAAGCGCATTCGCGCTCGCTGCGGCCATTGATCCGGCAACATTGATCACCGGCCAGGTGGCGCTTGCACTTTACGACAGTGAGGGACGGCTTAAGGATGCCACCGGCATCCAGCTCGCCGGCCTGCTCGACGACGGCTTCTATTACAGTGGAAAGCTGGGTGCGAGTGTCGGCGACAACGCGGTGGACTTCGCCCTCTGGGCACCCACTGCGCGCTCGGTAAAACTGCACCTGTTCAACAACCCCCAGTCCAGCGCCGCGGATATGGTGGTGGAAATGACACAGCAGGATGGCGCCTGGCAGGCACAGGTCGGCAAGGAGTGGGACCGCGCCTACTACCTGTATGAAGTGGAAGTCTTCTCGTATTTCTCCGACAAGATCGAAACCAACCTGGTTACCGACCCCTACTCCTTGGGCCTCTCCATCAACAGCGGCAAGAGCCAGGTTATTAACCTGGATGATCGCGACCTGCAGCCGTCGGGCTGGCGCCACCTGCGCAAACCGAAGCTCAAGAATCCCGAAGACATTTCCGTGTATGAACTGCATGTGCGGGATTTTTCCATCGCGGATGAGACCGTCCCACAAAGCGAGCGTGGCACCTTCAAAGCCTTCACCGAAAAAAATAGCGATGGCATGCGCCACCTGAAAAAGCTGGCGAAGGCAGGTATGACCCACATCCACCTGCTGCCCGCTTTCGACTTTGCCACGGTGAACGAAGACAAAGCTCAACAGCAACAGGCTGGCGATCTCTCGATGTACGCCGCAGATAGCAGCGAACAGCAGGAAGCGGTCAATGCCACCCGTGACAGCGATGGCTTTAACTGGGGTTACGACCCGCTGCACTTCACCGTACCGGAAGGCAGCTACGCCACCGACGCCAATGGCACTGCCCGTATCCGCGAATTCCGCGAAATGGTGCAGAGCCTCTCCCGCAGCGGCCTGCGCGTGGTGATGGATGTGGTCTACAACCACACCAGTTCCTATGGCCAGTACCAGAACTCCGTGCTGGACAAGATCGTTCCCGGCTATTACCAACGCCGCAATAACGAGGGCGGAGTGGAGATGAGCAGCTGCTGCGCCAACACCGCCAGCGAACACCGCATGATGGAAAAACTCATGCTGGACTCCATGGAAGTGTGGGCAAAAGACTACAAGGTGGACGGCTTCCGCTTCGACCTGATGGGCCACCACAGCCTCGACAACCTGCTCAAAACCCGCGCCATGCTCGACGCACTGACACCGCGCAATGCCGGCGTGGATGGCCGCGATATTTATCTCTATGGCGAGGGCTGGAACTTCGGCGAAGTCGCCAATGACGCGCGCTTCCCACAGGCGCGTCAGGGCAATATGGCCGGCACCGGCGTCGGTACCTTCAATGACCGCCTGCGCGACAGCGTACGCGGCGGCAATCCGTTTGGCGGTTTTGAGGAGCAGGGTTTCGGCAACGGTCTGTTCACCGACAGTAACGGCAAGTTCTGGGGTGACGAGCGCCAGACCCTGCTGACACTGGCGGACAAGGTGCGTGTGTCCCTGGCTGGTAACCTGAAGCACTACAGCTTCACCGATTCCTTCGGCAACACCACCACCGGCGAACAGCTGGTCTACAACGGCCAGCCCACCGGTTACACCGCCGACCCGCAGGAATCCATCAACTACATCGCCGCCCACGACAACGAAACCCTGTTCGACGGCATCCAGATCAAGGCCAACAGCACCGCCACCATTGAAGACCGCGCGCGTATACAGGCCTTCAGCAACTCGCTGGTCCTGTTCGCACAGGGCATCCCGTTCATTCACGCCGGCCAGGACATCCTGCGTTCCAAATCCATGGACCGCGACAGCTACAACTCCGGTGACTGGTTCAACGCCATGGATTTCTCACTGGAAACCGGTAACTGGGGCAAAGGCCTGCCCATTGCGGATAAAAATCAGGACAGCTGGTGGATCATGCAGCCACTGCTCGCCAACCCCGCCCTCGCCCCGCAGAAGTCCCACCGCGAACAGACCGCCGCGGTATTCCGCGAACAACTGGCCATCCGCAACAGCTCCCCGTTGTTCCGCCTGACCACCGCTGAGCAAATCCAGGATCACCTGAGTTTCCTCAACACCGGCCCGGAGCAGGTGCCGGGGCTGATTGCGATGCAGCTGCAGGACCTGACCGGTGACATCGACCGTCGCTACCAGCGCATCGTTGTGCTGTTCAACGGCGACAAAGAAACTGTCACCTTCTCGAGCGAAGCCCTCGCCGGCGCCAAGCTGAAACTGCACCCGCTGCAACGCAACTCGGCAGATTCGGTACTTCAAAACGCTGGGTTCGAGAGCGATGCAGGAACTTTCACCCTGCCGGGAAGAAGCACAGCAGTATTTGTTGAAACCCGGGACGAAATGAAAACTGAGAGTTTGAAGGGGAAGAGAGAAGAAGCGGTATCACACTTCCTGAAGCGCCTTAAGAACTTTTTCTCAAGGTTCTAAAGAAGTCAAAAGGTCAAAGCGAAGAGCCTGCTGCCGGGGGCTTTATGCGAAACCTTCCGCGAGAGGGACCTCGCGGAAGAGCCCCCATGGATGGGTTCACGGCGTGTTTCGCATAAAGCCACCGGGAGTGGGCTCGCCCCCGAACCCATTAGAACGGGAAGCTCAAAAGCTCAGAAAAATCATTTTTCCTCGTCATCGAAGAGGTGGCCAAGTTTTCCTTTCTTGGTAGAGAGGTAATTCAGGTTGTGGGGATTGCGACCGGACTGGTGCGGCAAACGCTCGGTGACTTCGATCCCCAGATCCTGCAACGCTTTTACCTTGCGCGGGTTATTCGTCATCAGGCGAATCGACTTGATACCCAGATGTTCAATCATCGGCTTCAGGATCGAGTAATCCCGCATATCCGCACCAAAGCCCAACTGCTCATTGGCCTCCACCGTATCCGCACCCGCATCCTGAAGATGGTAGGCGCGGATCTTGTTCAGCAGCCCGATACCGCGACCCTCCTGGCGCAGATAGAAAATTGCCCCACGGCCCTCGGTAGCGATCCGGTGCAGCGCATACTGCAGCTGCGCGCCGCAATCGCAGCGCAGGGAAAACAGCGCATCCCCCGTCAGACACTCAGAGTGAATCCGGGCCAGTACCGGCTCATCCGTATCCAGATCGCCCATCGACAGGACGACATGTTCCTTGCCCGTTTCCACTTCCTCGAAACCGTGCATTTTGAACATGCCCCAGGAAGTCGGCAGCTTGGAGGATTCCACATAGCGAATGGTCAAACCGATACCTCGTATTCCATCAATCGCGCGCGCGCAGCAACAACAGACCATCCTGTTGCTGCATATCCACGCGGCTCAAAAAACTGTTACCCAGCAGGGTCACCTGCGGAAAATCATTGCCCAGCACCGTCGCCTCCACATTGTGCACCGTGATGCCGCCAATGGTGACGCTGCTCAGTTGCAGCCGGTAAGCCCGCGCCATACCACTCGCGGTAGACACCGTCATCGGTTGCGCGCGCGCCAGGTCCAGGCCGAGACTTTTGGCAGTGGGATAGTTGAACGCGATACTGGTCGCGCCCGTATCCACCATCACATTCACCCGGTGGCCGTTAATCCACGCCGTGGTGTTGTAGTGGCCGCGACTGTCCGGGTTCAAGCGGACTTCCGCCCGGTCCACGGTGGCGTAACTCGCCGCCACCGGTGACGCCAGGGTTAATTTCTGTTCGCGCCCCTGAATCTGCACCAATGCATAATCGCTGGTGACCGACAGCAGCTTCACGCCCTCCGGGGAGCTTTTGCCGGACTTCAACAGCCGCTGCCGGCCGTCGATTTCGAACATGGCACTGGTGCCGAAAATGGCCTGCAGGCGCACCTGCTGCGCGACAACCAACTGCGGCAATGCCAACAGGGTCAATAAGGCGAGCATTGTGCGCAGTGTTGTCATGGCCATGGTCCCGGGCGTCCTGCCTTAAAAATGGCTGATCAGATAGGCCGTGCCCTGTAACACCAGCGCGGCATAGATGCCCGCAAGTATATCGTCGAGCATGATTCCGAGACCACCGTGCACCTTGCGGTCGGCCCAACCGATGGGCTGGGGTTTGGCGATATCGAAAATCCGGAACAGTACAAAGCCGTACAGCGCCCACAGCCAGCCCGCCGGTGCCATGAACATGGTGATCCAGTAGCCGACAAATTCATCCCACACGATACCGCCGTGGTCGTGCACACCCAGCTTGTTCGAGGCGGCCCCGCACAGATAGCAGCCGAGGACAAAGGTGACAACAATCACCGCAAAGTACGCCAGTGGCGACAGGAATTGCAGGCCGTACCACAGGGGCACCGCGGCAAGGGTGCCAAAGGTACCCGGGGCCTTCTTGGCGAGGCCGGATCCAAAACCGAATGCCAGAAACAGCACTGGGCTGCGGATCAGTTGGGAAAATGTCGGGGTCATATTGTTCTCGTTCTCCGCCGTTCAGAAGTGCCGGTAACCGGTGCCGCGCGGCTGCCAGGGTTCACCATTGAGCAGGCAGCGCACACCCCGCTCTGCGGTCATGCGGCCAATCGCGGTCAGCGGCAGCTGCAGACCGGCGACTGCATCCAAATGTTTTTCCGGGACGGTAAAACACAGCTGGTAATCGTCGCCGCCGGTGAGCGCGGTCTCCAGTGCATCTTCACCTTTTATTTCTGCGACCAGTTCGGCCAGAGGTAGCTTTTCCAGATACAGTTCGGCACCGAGCCCGCTGCCGCTGCAGATATGCCCGATATCGCCGAGCAGGCCGTCGGAAATATCCAGTGCGGCACTGGCGTACCCGCCGATAGCACGGGCGACGCCGAACTGGGGCTCGGGAAAATAATAGGCGGCATCGGCCAGCGCCTGTTGCCGCTCGCGGCCGCTCATCTGCCCGAGCACCAAGGGCAGCGCCGCGGCGGCCGCGCCGAGCTGGTTGGAAACGAACACGATATCGCCAGCACCGGCGCCGTCCCGTCGCAGGGGCTTGTCGCAGGCACCGGTAACCTGAATGGTGATCGACAGCGGGCCCTTGGTGGTGTCACCACCCACCAGGGTAATGCCATAGCGACGCGCTGTTTCTGCGAGTCCGCGCGCGAATGGTTCCAGCCAGGTATCACTGCTTTCCGGTAGGGTAAGCGCCAGGGTAAACCACAGGGGTTCGGCATTCATGGCGGCGAGGTCGGAGAGATTCACCCGCAGCGCGCGGCTGGCGATGCGGTAGGGGTCGGCGCCCTCGGGAAAATGCACACCCGCCACCAGCGTATCCACACTGGTGGCGAGCATTTTGCCGGCGGGCGGAATCAGCAGGGCGCAATCGTCGCCGATACCGAGTTCCACACCAGTACCCTGTGAAGTGCTTTCTGCGTTTGGCTGAAAGCGGGAGGTGAAGTATTCCCGAATCAGTTCAAATTCACCGGGCCCGGCCATGGCGAAGGTGTCAGCCTTTATCGGCTTTGACTTCGACGCTGCGCTCTTTGGCCGCAACCTTGTCGAGGATGCCGTTGATAAATTTGAAGGCGTCGGTGGGGCCGAATTTCTTCGCCAGGGCGACGGATTCGTTGATCACGACCTTGTAGGGTACGTCGATACGGCTCTTCAGTTCGTAGGTGGACATACGCAGCAGGGCGCGGGACACCGGGTCCAGCTCTTCAACACTGCGGTCGAGGAACTGGGCATAGGTACCTTCGACGTCGTCGAGGTTTTTCGCCACGCCGTGGAGCAGCTCACGGAAGTAGGCCACGTCGGTTTTGCTCATATCGTTGTCGGTATGAAACTCGGCTTCGATGGCATTGAGGCTGGCGCCGGCCATTTGCCACTGGTACAGCGCCTGCATGGCGTAGTGGCGGGCCTTGCGGCGGGCGGATGCGGTTACGGTCATTTCAGTCGTTTCTCAGTCAGATTTTGCCCAGCAGGGAAACCATTTCCAGGGCGGTTTCCGCGGCTTCGCAGCCTTTGTTGCCGGCTTTGGTGCCGGAGCGTTCGATGGCCTGTTCGATGGAGTCTACGGTCAGTACGCCGAAGGTCACAGGGATGCCGGTGTTCATGGATACCTGGGCGAGGCCTTTGGTGCATTCGCCGGCAACGTATTCAAAGTGCGGGGTGCCTCCGCGGATCACGGCGCCGAGGGCGATCACTGCGTCGAATTTTTTGGTTTCGGCAATTTTCTGCGCGGCCAGCGGGAATTCGAACGCACCGGGGGCGTAGTAGATGGTGATGTCTTCGTCTTTGATACCTTTGCGACGCAGGGTATCCAGCGCGCCGTCTTTCAGGCTCTCTACGACAAAGCTGTTCCAGCGGCTCACCAGCAGCGCGAACTTACCGGTGCAACCTACGAAATCCCCTTCGATGACTTTGATATTGCTCATGATCTTTTCTTCCGTTTTCTAATTTTTCCCCACTGCCAGATACGGGTGCTTCGTAGCCGATGCGGTGGCGGTGGCGCACCGGGGCGAGCTTTTCAGGACCGCTGTGAATACATCCCTGTACGCTCCGTCGGCAACATCCCTGTTGC
>NZ_DATCMV010000087.1:0-5880 GCF_036563125.1 Microbulbifer sp. | reverse complement strand
TTAAATTTGAGGAACGATGGCCGTGACCAGACAGAAAGTTGCCGTGGTAACCGGTGGTGCACAGGGTATCGGTAAAGCAATTTGTGATGCGTTTGCAGAGCAGGGCGTTGCCGTGTGTTCTATCGACCTGCAGGGCGGTGTCTACTATGTGGGCGATATTGCCGATGAAACGGTGCTCAGATCTTTTGCGGCTAAAGTCATCTCCGAATACGGGGCCATCGATTATCTGATCAATAACGCCTGTCTGTCGCGGGGCGGGTTGAACAGCTGTTCCTATGAAGATTTCAATTACGTGCTGCGAGTTGGTGTGGCGGCACCGTTCCTGCTGAGCCAGCTGTTTCTGGGGCACTTCAATACCGGGGCGTCCATCGTAAATATTTCGTCGACCCGCGAGCGGATGAGTCAGGCGGATACCGAAAGCTATACCGCAGCCAAGGGTGGTATCGGCAGCCTGACCCATGCCATGGCGATGACCCTGCGCGGAAAAGTCCGGGTGAATGCGGTTTCCCCGGGCTGGATCGATACCTCAAATGCGCACTTCACCGGCGCCGATGCCAGCCAGCACCCGGCTGGCCGTGTGGGTAATCCGGCGGATATCGTCAATGCCGTTATGTTCCTGTGCGATCCGAAAAACAGTTTCATTACTGGTCAGGACATCACTGTGGATGGCGGTATGACAAAGCAGATGATCTACCACGACGATCAAGACTGGGCGTATAACCCGTAATCCTGGCAGGAGTTGTCTCAGGCCTGGTTCGTTGGAGCGGCTATTCCGCCAGTCGCCACTTGGCTAATATCCGGCCACTTTGCCATTTGCAGATAATGGCGAAATTGCCAAGTGGTTCCCCCTGATCTTTTCCCTGTTGCATTGCATTCGCTGTACCAGTTGTGGAATATTTTATTCGTGCAAGCCTCTGCTAAATCAATAACGAATGAGTGTGAACCATGGCCAGACGACTTTCCCTGCTGCTGGGTGTATTCCTTTCTGTATCCAGCCCCTCGCTGTTGGCGGCGGACGAAAGTGATTCTTACCTGAATTACAAGATACCCGGCCTTGATAAGCCAGCCATCCGGCAGGTCGACATACTGCCGTTGCTGCAGGAATTACAGAAATCCCCATTGCTGCGCGTCGAGGAAATTGCGCGCTCCTATGAAGGTCGGCCGATTTCCAGCGTGAGTATCGGCAGGGGTGATACCCGGGTGATGATGTGGTCGCAGATGCATGGCGACGAGCCTACCGCGACGACCGCGCTATTCGATCTGCTCGCCTTTATCACAGCGCCTGAGCAGGCACAGTGGCGCGATGGGTGGATGGATGACCTCACCCTTGTGATGGTTCCGATGCTGAATCCTGACGGCGCCGAGCGCGATACTCGCCACAATGCGCAGAGCTTTGATGTGAATCGCGATGCGAAGGCGCTGCAGTCACCGGAAGGGCGCGCACTGATGAGCTTGGCCAAGTCCTTTAAGCCTGAATTCGGATTTAACCTGCACGACCAG
Source organism: Microbulbifer sp. (assembly GCF_036563125.1). Taxonomy (GTDB): domain Bacteria; phylum Pseudomonadota; class Gammaproteobacteria; order Pseudomonadales; family Cellvibrionaceae; genus Microbulbifer. Next base: position 4,380 of record NZ_DATCMV010000087.1, on the reverse strand, counting down.
AATCGCCACTATGGTGTCGGGCAGACGGACAAGATGGCCACCATTTCGGTATTGGCACCGGCCTATAACGAGGCGCGCGAGGTCAATGCCAGTCGCGCCCGTGCCATGAAGCTGATTGGTCTGCTGGTTCAGCGCATTGACCCGTCTATTGGTGACCATATCGCCAAGTACGATGACACCTATGCGTGGCGCGCCTTTGGCGACACCTTCGCGGAAATGGGCATCAGCACCATCCTGATCGAATCCGGCGCACACCCCAATGACCCCAACCGCCAGGTTGCGCGTCGCATGAATTTCGAGATGTTGGTGGCGGCCATCGACAGTATCGCCAGTGGCAGTTACCAACCCGTCTCGGTGGGGGTTTACAATTCGATTCCGTTTAACCGCGATGAGGCTTTTGTCGATGTAAAGATCGACAATATACGCGCGGGGGATGGCGATAAAGCCTATCGGACTGATATCGCGATCAATCATCGCTATGGGTCTGTCAGCGTGGTTGATGTGGGCGATCTATCCAATAAGCACGGCGCGCTGAGTGTCGATGCCGGCGGTGCTCAATATCAGGCCGCAAAAGCTTACCAGCTTGAGAAGACCCTGGAGTTGACGGACCGTCGCTATCTGGAGCTTCTGCGCAGTGGCTACGGGTATTTCGTCGGCGACAGTGAATTGCTGGTGAAGGAAACCCAGTGGCCGGTGGTGGTGAATCCGGCAAACCTTGAGGGTGAACGTCCCGCACGCCGTCAAGCCGCAACCTTCCTGCTCAGGGATGAGGCGGGTGTGCGTCTTGCCGTACTCAATGGCGGGGTGGTGGATGTGCGCAAGGGCAATCTTTTGGCGCTGGATCTAGATCCGTAATCTACGGCCCTTTAGCGGAGTCTGGGCGCGCGGAACACATGAGTTTCCGCGCGCGTGTGTGCTTCTGTCAGAAGCGCAGGCGAACACCTAAAGCGCCATCGACCCCAAAGCCTTCTTTGTTGTCGTTGTCACTAAACGCGAAGTTGGGCACCGCCTGAATATAGGCCTGCACGCTGGGGGCAATGCCGAAGGACAGACCTACCGGCAGGCGCACGCCGGCTTTGTCGTTGTAGCTGTCACGTCCGCCATCCTCGTAAAAGAGGCCGCCGTCGATATACGCGTGCAGGGTTCTGCGATCATTGCTGAGGTTCTGCAGGCGGAAATCTACCGCCAGAGCGTCACTGTTGACGAAGAACGAGGTTTCGCGAAATTGTGCGGTCACGCCGGTGCCCAGATCGTAGGCCAGGCCGATACCGAAACCGGAATTATTGCTGTAGGCGAGCGATGGAGCGCTGAGAAACGCCGCCAGCAGCGGTAGGGCGATACGGAGCAGTTTCATAGATACCTCGTGGTTGGGTGGCTTCAGGGCGGCGAGTATAGAGCAGCTGTGGCGTTATTTGTTGCGGCGTATCACAGTGTGTCGAGCCCGGTCTCGCGGGCACTTGAAGGTCACCAAGTAGCCGTTCTTTGCATCACTGCCCGGTGCGATAGACTTGTTGGCGAACCCAGCGATCAGGTAGCCACTGTGCCCTATGAACGATGCCCTGATACAAGCCCGGAAACTCAGCAAGTCTTACCACAACGGCCGCGAGCAGATCTGCGTGCTGCGGGGCGTATCCTTTGAGCTGCGCCGGGGCGAGGCCGTGGCGGTGATCGGGCCTTCGGGCTCCGGCAAGAGTACGCTGCTGAATCTGCTCAACGGGCTGCTGGCGCCGGACAGCGGCGAGTTGCAGGTATTCGGTAACCCGCATACCGCGCTCACCGAAGGCGAATGGGCCGAGTTGCGCCGCACCCGTATTGCCACACTGTTCCAGGATGGCAACCTGATCCCCACGCTCACCGTTTCCCGCAATATCGCGTTTCGCGCCGGGCTCGCAGGCCTGCAACAGCACGCGGGCGAGGCGCTGTTGGAGCAGTTGGGTATCGCTGAAACCGCGCAGCGTTACCCCGATCAGCTCTCCGGCGGCCAGCGGCAGCGGGCGGCGCTGGCCTGTGCCTTTGCCATGCAGCCGCAGCTGATTCTCGCCGACGAACCCACCGGCAGCCTCGACTACGCCACTGCCCAGCGGGTGGCGCCACTGTTTTTCGATGCCATCCGTGAGCGCGCGGTGGGCGCGTTGATCGTTACCCATAACCCGGAACTGGCGGAGCGCTGCGACCGGATTCTCGAGCTGCGGGAAGGAGCCCTGCGTCCATGGGACTCGGCAGTGTCTTCCTGAGCCATTACCGCCGCCATCCGGGCCAACTGCTCGGACTGCTGCTGATCCTGGTGTGTGCCGCCATGCTCTGGAGCGGAGTGCGTTCGCTGACCGGCTCGGCGGAGGATGCGGTGGCCCGCTCCCGTGCGGCGCTGGAGCCGCTGCTGAGTGTCGCCCGCGAAGATGGGCGCCCGGTGGATGTGGCGGATTTTGCGCGGCTGCGGCGGGCGGGGCTCTGTGCATCGCCACGGCTGGAAGTGCGTTTTGCGGGCAGCGAGGCCCCGGATGTTATCGGCCTCGACCCATTCACCAGTGCCTGCCTGCGGCAGTACCGGGCCCCGGAAGAGTCCAGGCAGGCGCGGGGCGAGGATTCTTATGCGACGGCGGTGGCGAGACTGATCTCGACGCTCGATCGGCCACTGCTGCTGGGGAGCGCCGCGGACTACGCGCGCTGGCAACAGCTGGCGCTGCCGGGCACCGGGGCTTTCCAGTTCGAGCAACTCGATGGCCTGCCGCGGGCGCAGCTGTTCACGGATATCTCGGTCGCGGCGGATCTGGCCTCCAGCGGGCGTGCGACTTTCGCCGTTCTGCTGCCGGCGGCGGAGCTGGAGAAATTGCCGCTCCCGGAAGGCTACCGCACCGAGGTGGAAGACTATGGGGTGGAGCCGGACCCGCTGGTGGATGCGTTTCTTCTCAGCCTCAATACCCTCGGCGCACTGACATTGCTGGTGGCGGCGCTGCTGGTGCGCAGCGTGTATCGCTTTGCCCTTGAACAGCGGCGCCGCAGCCTGCAAATACTGGTGCGTTTTGGCGTGCCCCCCGGCAAGTTGCGCATCGCACTGCTGGCGGAGGTGCTGCTGGTCGCAGTGGTCGGTGGCAGCCTTGGGCTTTGGTTGGGCGGGCGCTTGGCATCGGCGATGGCGGCGGGTTTCCAGGGAACCCTCAATGGCCTGTTCAATGTCGATACCCTGATCCAGGGTGCACCTACGGCGGAAGCCTGGCTCGGTATGGTGCTGATTCTTGTGCTGCTGGTGGGGTGGGCCGGTATGGACCTGCTGATTCTGCGGCGGGCGCAGTGGGGTGCAGCGGCGGCTTTCGGGCAAAGCGCGGGCAGCGGCCGCGCGCGCAACGGGCGTATTGTGGTGGCCTTGCTGCTGGTAGTGGCGTCACTGCTCGCGCTGTTGGCGACCGATGCGTTGTGGCTGATTTTCACCGCCACCATGGGCTGCCTGATTGGCGTCGGCATGCTGTTGCCGGAGTTGTTGAACAGCCTGCTGGCGCGCGCCGAGCGCCACGCCCACCGGCCGCTGCTGGAGTGGTCCTGTTCCGAAATGCGTGCGTTGTGCAGGCTGCTGGGCCTGCCACTCACGGCACTGGCGTTTGCCATTGCCACCGCCATCGGTGTACAGGCCATGGTCACCGGTTTCGAATCCACCTTTGCCCGCTGGCTCGACCAGCGCCTGCAGGGCGATCTGTATATCGACCCGGGCCAGCTGGTGGCGACCAGTGAGTGGCGCGAACAACTGCAGCAGCTGCCCGGCGTAAACGCGGTGTTGCCGATGGTGCACGGGCGGGCCGTGCTGGAAACATCGGACGGGAAATCGCCGCGCGGCGAACTGCCGGTGGATGTGTTCGCGGTCGATCCGGCGTCGCCGCTGTTACAGCAGTGGCCGTTCCTGGCTGCGGTGCAAAACCCCTGGGCGCAACTGCCAACGCGGGGGGTGCTGATCAACGAGCAGCTGGCGCGCCGGCAATCGCTGGCGCTGGGAGACCGCCTCCGGTTTCGGCTCGGCGGCGAATCCTTGACGCGGGAGGTGATAGGCATCTATGCGGATTACGGCCGCCCCGAGGGCGAGCTGATGTTGCCGCTGGCACTTGTGCCGGATTCGTTGCCGAATCGCTATTCCACCTTTGTGCTCGGCGCCAGCAACCTGCAGAAAATCCACTGGCAGGATTGGCCGCAACAGTATGCGTGGATGGCCGACAGCCGTCTGCGTGATCAGGCGGGTCTGAAGCGCGCCGCCAATGCGGCCTTTGCGCGGACTTTCCAAATGACGCGCATGCTGAACGGCCTGACACTGGCACTGGCGGGTACCGCGCTGGCATTGATGGGGCTGGTGATATTCCGTCTGCGGCAGGGGAGTTACACCTTGCTGCATGTATACGG
>NZ_DATCMV010000079.1:0-3099 GCF_036563125.1 Microbulbifer sp. | reverse complement strand
GCGTTCTGTACCGCCTGCTTGTACTCCAGTTCGGCGCGGGCCAGGTCGTCCGATGCCTTTTCGAAATCCAGCTGGGAGATGATCTGCTTCTCTTGTGACAGCTGTGCGCGTTTCAGCTCGCGCTGCGCAGCGGTGAGGTCGACCTTGGCGAGGTCGGCTTTCTGGGTGTTTTCAAGGCGCTGGCGCTTCGCCTGGATCTTTTGCCGGGCCAGTTCGACGCTCAGCTTGTTGAACAGCGCACTTTCCTGCGCGAGCTGATTCTGCAGCTCGGGGCTGTCCACTTCCGCCAGCAGCTGTCCGCGTGTTACTGCGTCGCCGGCTTTTACCGTGAACTTCACAATCCCCTGGGCCGGGCTGAACAGGGTCGGACTGTTGGCGGCGACTACCTTGCCCTGCACCACCAGGTCCCGCACCAGATCACCGCGCTGTACCTCGGCAATGTTGATACGTGACAGCGACAGGCTCGCATCCACGGCATTGGTGCTCTGCCAGCTCACCAGCCCCCACACCACGAATGCCGCCGCGCCGAGGCCAAGGCCGGCGCGTTTCAGCAGGCGCGGGTTCTTCCACGGGCTTTGCGGTGTGAGCTGGACGTCCTGCCCGGAGGTATCTCTGATCATGTTGTTCCCAAGTGCTTCGAATTGGTTTGTCTTGTTCTGCGTCTGTGACGCGGGTACTTCACGCCTCAGATGCACAGTGAATTTTTTGGATGCAGCGGCCTTATCGCAATCGCCGTGCCAAGCCGGAAAAGACTGGTAACCTATTGAAAAATATAGAAATTAAAAATTTCAAAAATTTCGGGTGGCGCGCGAGAGTGTCCGCAAAATGTGTCCGCTGACCCCCTGTCCGTCCGGACGGACAGGGGTGACATTTGGCGACAGAGGAATACCCGGTAGCGGCACCGCCACGAAGGCTGAATCAATGTACTGAGCGTTCTTTAGCCAGAAACCCCAAGATGCTAGAATCCGCGCCCCCTTTTCCGGGCTACGCATAAGACTCACCAGACAGGCTCCCCTGACAATGAAGTTCTCCAATACCCTGTTGTCGTCCACCAGAAACGACTGGTTCGGCAATATCCGCCGCGACGTGCTCGCCGGCCTCGTGGTCGCCCTGGCTCTCATTCCCGAGGCCATCGCCTTCTCCATCATTGCCGGCGTCGACCCACGGGTAGGTCTCTACGCCTCCTTCTGTATTGCCGTGGTTATCGCCTTCATTGGCGGCCGTCCAGGCATGATCTCTGCCGCCACCGGCGCCATGGCGCTGCTCATGGTGACCCTGGTCAAGGAGCACGGCCTGCAATATCTGCTGGCCGCCACGCTGCTTACCGGTGTACTGCAGATCATCGCCGGCTACCTGAAGCTCGGCAGCCTGATGAGCTTTGTGTCGAGGGCGGTCGTCACCGGGTTCGTAAACGCCCTGGCCATCCTTATTTTCATGGCGCAGCTCCCGGAGCTGATCGATGTGACCTGGCACGTCTATGCGATGACCGCGGCGGGCCTCGGCATCATCTACCTGTTTCCCTATGTGCCGGTGGTGGGCAAGCTGTTGCCGTCGCCGCTGGTGTGCATCCTCACCTGTACCGCGGTATCCGTGGCATTGGGCCTGGATATCCGTACCGTGGGGGACATGGGTGAGCTGCCGGACACGCTGCCGGTATTCCTGTGGCCGGAAGTGCCGTTCAACCTCGAGACCCTGAAAATCATCTTCCCGTATTCCGCCGGTCTCGCGGTGGTGGGCCTGCTGGAATCCCTGATGACGGCGACCATCGTGGATGACCTGACCGATACCAACAGTGACAAGAACCGCGAGTGCAAGGGGCAGGGTATTGCGAATATCGGTGCCGGCCTGCTGGGCGGTATGGCGGGCTGCGCGATGATTGGCCAGTCTGTGATCAACGTGAAGTCGGGCGGTCGCGGCCGCCTGTCGACGCTGGTGGCGGGTGTGGGGCTGCTGACGCTGGTGGTATTCCTGAGCGACTGGGTGGCGGTGATCCCGATGGCGGCGCTGGTGGCGGTGATGATCATGGTGTCCATCGGTACCTTCAACTGGGGCTCGGTGCGCGACCTGAAGCGCCTGCCGCTGTCGACCAATCTGGTGATGCTGTCCACGGTGATTGTGGTAGTGTTTACCCACAACCTGGCCTTCGGGGTGTTCGTGGGGGTGCTGCTGGCATCGCTGTTCTTCGCCAACAAGGTGAGCCACTTTATGTATGTGAACTCGGAGTTGGATGAGGAGAACAATTGCCGGACCTATAAGGTTGCGGGGCAGGTGTTCTTCAACTCCGCGGACAAGTTTGTGGCGGCGTTCGATTTCAAGGAAGCGCTGGATAAGGTGGTAATTGACCTGAGCCGGGCGCACTTCTGGGATGTGTCGGCGGTGTACTCGCTGGATAAGGCGGTGCTGAAGTTCCGCCGTGAGGGTGCGGAAGTTGAATTGATCGGCCTGAATGAGGCCAGTGCGACGATTGTGGACCGCTTTGGGGTGCACGATAAGCCTGAGGAAATTGAGAAGGTGCTGGGGGGGCATTGAGGAACGGTGCTTCGTCAGTGAATTAGGTGGCGGCAGCGCACCGGGACATGGGTTTCAAAACCGCTGTGTATACATCCCTGTACGCTGCGTCGGCGACGTCCATGTCGCCGACGCTTTTGAAACCCAAGTCCCGCCACCCTGCCTTAGATTTTGATTTCTGAGCCCTGTTCTTTAGGTGCTCCGGATTTGAAATTTTTAGCGAGTGATGAAGAGAAAATAATAATGACCGAACAGAAAGATCCCCTTGTGCTCTCCTGCATCGACGGCTCTCGCTACAGTGGCGCCGTCTGTGATTACGCCGCGTGGATTGCCAGCCGCACAGGCGCGCCGGTGAAGCTTCTTCACAATATCGAACGTGTTTCCACGCCCGCCGTAGCGGATCTTTCCGGCAGCATTGGTCTCGGTAGCCAGGAAGAGTTGCTGGAAGAGCTGGCCAACCTGGAGCAGCAGCGTTCGAAGCTGTTGTTGGAACAGGGCCGGCAGATGCTTGAGAGGGCCAAAGAGCGGGCGGCGGATGCCGGGGCGGAGCGGGTGTTGACGTGTCAGCGCCACGGTTCCCTGGTGGAGTCG
>NZ_DATCMV010000109.1:0-5155 GCF_036563125.1 Microbulbifer sp. | reverse complement strand
ACACGCCCTGCTTGATGCCGTAATCCTGATCCGGTGCGTACCACACCGCACGCCCCTTCTGCAGCGCCCGCAACATGCCGCGCACGTCCTTGCGCTGGTACACCTCGGAGTCCTCCCCGTGGCGCTCGCGTCCCTTGCGCTGCATATAGTCGTAAACCGGGTTTTTGTGCGGCCGGTACATACCGTCCACCGGATGGCTCATGGCCATGAAGGCGGCACCGATTTCCAGCGTGGTGAAATGCATCGCCATCATCACCACACCCTGACCGCGGCTGTGGGGCTCCTGCAGGTACTCCAATCCTTCAATGGTGAAGCGCCGGCGCAGCCAGCGGCTGGAGCGGAACCAGGCCATGCCGGTTTCCATCAGTGCGATACCGTTGGAGGCGAAGTTGCGCCGCAGCAACTGCTCACGTTTGAGGGCTGAGAGCTCGGGGAAGCACAGCGCCAGATTGCGCTCGGCGATATGCCGTCGAGTGCTGGCAAAGCGCAGCATCAGCCGGCCAAGGGCACGGCCGAGGGCCATCTGCCAGTTGTAGGGCAGTTGTGCCACCAGGAACCAAAGGCCAAACAGCAGCCAGGTCAGCCAGTAGCGCGGGTGCAGCAGAGCGGCACGAAAACGGGGTTTTTCCATAAATTGCGGACAGCAGACGTCGGGGAGTTAGCACCAGGTGGCCACAGCCCCCGGAGGAAAACGGCGCATTATAGCCGTGGACGCCGATCCGAGGGTACTCCCTACCGGTAACCGCCCAGTCTTGGGAACAGGATCTGTTCTGCGGGCTGAACAGCCGCCCGGGTTTCCGCAGTGTTACCCGGGCTCAGTGCCGCAGCAGTGCGTCCAGCTCATCAACCACCTCGCACCAGTCCGAATCTTCCAGGATCGCATCGCGCAGGAACTTGCGCTGGCTCTCGCTCCAGAACTGGGCCCGGGCCAGGGTCTCTTCGCCCACCAGGTGATGACGGGCGAGAAAGTCCTCGATGGCGTTGTCGTCGGAGCTGAGCCCCAACTGGGCAAATAGGTCGTTGAGGGTGTGATGACCGGTCTGCATGAAAACTCCCCTTGTTCCGATGGCCAGTTGCACCGAAGGGTCGACCCGGCTCGGCGCGAAACACTACCTTGCAGTATAGACAGCGGCAGTAGGGTCTCGCGCGGGCAGATGCAGATTGTGGGCTGAAGCTATGCCGTCCAGTCAGGGTGCCGGATTGGGGTTCTGGCGGTGGATCGCCTCGATGGCCTCGAGTTGATCTTCGCTCAACTGCAGCGCGCTGCTGGCGATGTTGGACCTGAGCTGCTCCATGGTGGTGGCGCCGATGATGTTGGACGTCACAAACGGTTGCTGGGTGACAAAGGCCAGCGCCATCTGTGCCGGGTCGAGGCCAAACTCCGCTGCCAGCTTCACATACTGCTCGGTGGCGGCAACCGCGCGCTCGCCGGTATAACGCTGGAAGCGCTCGAACAGGGTCAGGCGCGCGCCCGCGGGTCTGGCGCCATTCAGGTATTTGCCGCTCAGGGTGCCGAAGGCCAGAGGGGAATAGGCGAGCAGACCACACTGTTCGCGAATCGCCATTTCCGCCAGCCCCACCTCGAAGCTGCGGTTTAGCAGGCTGTAGGGGTTCTGGATTGAGGCAACCCGTGGCTTGCTGCCGTGGGCGGCGAGACGCAGGTAACGATGCATCCCCCACGGGGTCTCGTTGGACAGGCCGATATGGCGCACCTTGCCCGCCGCCACCAGTTCCTGCAGCGCGCTCAGGGTTTCACTGATATCCACACCGTCGTCTTCGCCATGCTGGTAACCCAGCTTGCCGAAAAAGTTGGACTGCCGCTCTGGCCAGTGCACCTGATACAGATCAATGTAGTCGGTTTTGAGGCGCGCGAGAGAGTCGTCGCAGGCCTTCAGGATCTGCGCGCGATCGAGGCGAGGGCCACCGCGAATGTGGCTTACACCGGGATTGCCGTCGCCGCGCCCGGTCACCTTGGTGGCGAGTACCAGTGCTTCCCGGTTGCCGCGTTTTTCCAGCCAGTTGCCAATGATTTCCTCGGTGCGACCGTAAGTTTCGGGCTTTGGCGGCACCGGATACATTTCTGCGCAGTCGATGAAATTCACCCCGTGGGCAACGGCGTAATCCAGCTGCTCGAACGCTTCCGCTTCCGAATTCTGTTCACCAAAGGTCATGGTGCCGAGGCAGATCTTACTCACCTGGAGATCGGTTTTTCCGAGCTTGCGGGTTTCCATGAAACGTCTCCTGCGGAATCAAAAGTTCACAAGTATAAAACGGAAACGCCGGGCAAATACCCGGCGTTTCGTTTCGACCGTATTTTCACGTTGCCACTTTAGTTAACAACGTGCAGCGGCCTTAATTAAAATCCGCTTCCACCAGCGGGCTGATGTCGGCGTCGTAATCGATACCCTTTACACCAAAGCCGAACAGCTTGAGGAAATCGTCCGCATAACCCTTGTAATCGGTCAGCTCAAACAGGTTTTCCTCGGTCACCTCCGGCCACAGCTTTTCAATCTTGGCCTGGGTTTCCGCGCGCAGTTCCTTGTCATCCATGCGGAAGCGATTGACGTCGTCGAGACGCGGGGCATCGGTGTACAGGCCTTCGGTGTAGAGGCGGTACAGCTGTTCGATGCAGCCCTCGTGGGTGCCCTCTTCCTTCATCACTTTGTAGACGAGAGAAATGTACAGCGGCATTACCGGAATTGCAGAGCTGGACTGGGTGACCAGGGCTTTCAGCACGGCAACATTGGCGCTCGCACTGCCGCTGTCGCTGATGGCCTTGGCGGCGCGGTCCAGGTCTTCCTTGGCCTTGCCGATAGTGGCGTGACCGTAGATCGGCCAGGTAAGTTTTTCGCCGATGTAGGTGTAGGCAACGGTTTTGCAGTCGTCCGCCAGTACACCGGCGTCACTCAGCGCCTGCATCCACAGTTCCCAGTCTTCGCCGCCCATCACTTTGACGGTGGCCGCGATCTCTTCTTCGTTCGCCGGATCAACACTGATGTCGGAAATTTCCAGCTTGTCGGTGTTGAGGTTTTTCGCGGTGTAAGACTTGCCGATGGGCTTCAGCACAGAGCTGTACAGTTCACCGGTTTTGGGGTCGGTACGACGCGGAGACGCGAGGCTGTAGATCACCAGGTCAATTTTGCCGAGGTCTTTTTTGATGAAGTCGATGGCCTGGGCTTTGATTTCGTCAGAGAAGGCGTCGCCGTTGATGCTTTTGGCATACAGGCCGGCTTTGTGGGCCTCTTCTTCGAAGGCGGCGGAATTGTAGTAACCGGCAGACGCGGTGCGCTTGTCCGTCGGCGGCTTTTCGAAAAATACACCAAGGGTGTTGGCACCACAGCCGAAAGCGGCAGTGATACGGGAAGCGAGACCGTAACCGGTGGAGGCGCCTACCACGAGGACATTCTTCGGGCCGTTTTCGATGGCGGGCTGGGATTTGATGTATTCGATCTGCTCGCGCACGTTGGCAGCGCAGCCCTGCGGGTGGGCGTTGGTACAGATGAATCCGCGAACTTTCGGCTGGATGATCATGCCGGGCTCTCTCCGTTGGGTGATTCTTCGATCTAGTTAATCTAGAAAATCCAGATGGCCGACTGACCGGCCATAAAGGCGCACATTCTAATGGCGTTTGAAGGCAACTCCCAGAGTGGCAGGTCACGATACAGGAATTTCGCGGCCAGAATATCTGGTATTGCGGCCAGTTTAGCCAAGCTCATGCAGTAGTGGCTGCCCCCATTAAGTGCGCACCGCACATAATTTGCACACCTATGACTGTGACCAGCTCGACGGTCGCCCTCAATTATGCCCAGCGGCGGTATGGCACCGGGTAAATGGACCTTTTTCTTCCAATCCTCAGTTACCGCTATACCTCAGAATATTCACATTTCCTTGGCACGCTTAATGCACTTCAAGGGTTGGGGCCGTTATGGAATACGGCAATTTTCAGTCCCAACCAAGGGGTAACCAGCGAGGTATCACTCATGAAGTACTACTCACGTCATTTCGTAAAACCCGGCGACCTGAATCCGGCCCAACGTCTGTTCGGCGGCCAGGCACTGGCGTGGATAGATGAGGAGGCGGCCATTTTCGCGGGATGCCAGATGGGTACCGCAAACATCGTGACCAAGATGATGTCGGAAATTGATTTTGTCAGTTCCGCAGTGTGCGGGGACATTGTGGAATTCGGGTTTGAGGTAGTGGATATCGGCCGTACATCGCTGACGGTGCACTGCGAAATGCGCAACAAGCAGACCCGGGACCTGATTGTGCGGGTGGATCGTATCGTGTTTGTGGCCCTGGATGCGGAAGGAAAGCCCACCCCTCACAAGAAAGCGGGCATGACCGTGGAGCAGGCTGCAAATTCAGCCATCGCAGAAAACAAACTTGCCAGTTAATTTTTTCTAATTTCATTGGCCCGGAGCACCCGGCTCCGGGCTTTCAGAAAATCGCAAGCAACTTTCAATCAGCCAAGCAACTTCCAATCAATAAGCCAAGCAACTTCCAATCAGCGCAGCAATAACAACGGCTGCTTGGTCCCCAGTAACATCTTCGCCGTCACACTACCCAGCAACAGATCCCGCAACTTACTGTGGCTGAACGCCCCCATTACCGTCAGGTCGATGTCGTGCTGCTGCTGATAGGCAATCAGTGCATCCACGGTTTTACCCTGCAGGTTTGCACTGATTACCGAAATACCACCGTGACTCAACGCTTCCGCCCCTTCCATCAGCACCGACTGAGCACCCTCACCAACGTGTACCAGGTGACACTCAATGCCCTTAAACACCGGGCTACTCGCCACCATATCCAGCGCCTTGCGCGCAGCTTCACTGCCATCGTAGGCGAGCATGATCGAGCGCGGCGCCTTGAACTCCCGGTTCACCACCAGAATCGGTTTGTGTAGCGAGCGCACAATCGACTCCAGCTGTGCGCCCAAGCCCCGGTTTTGCTGTTCGTGTTCCTCACCGCGAATTCCCAGCACCAGAACCCGGATATGATCCTCCAGTTCCACCAGCGACTCCACCAGGGAACCGTGGCGCTGACACGTCAACACCCGCTCCGCCCCGGCATCCGCCGCCCGCTCTTTGGCCCTCTCAAGCATCTGCCGGCCCTGTTCCAACAACAGCTTCGAACGCTGCTGCTCCAGGTTGGCCAG
>NZ_DATCMV010000058.1:0-13720 GCF_036563125.1 Microbulbifer sp. | reverse complement strand
TTCTTGTAAGGTAGGGAGGTGAAATCCTTCTTGCTGCCGGTGATGCCCTGCACATTCAGCGCAATGATGCGCTTGCTGGTAAACACCACGCCGTCGCGCATGGATTTGAACGAATCCAGTACTTCCTCGCCGTCTAGCAGCAGCGGCGCTACTTTTTCCGCGAAGTCTGCATTCTGCTTGAGCTTGAACACGCTCTTGTTATTGAAGTCGATCATTTCCTAATAGCTCCCCATGGCGTTTTCGCTACAGGCTGCTCCGCCTTCGCGCTGTGGTTCTCTTTCTTGGTGTGGTGCTCTTTCTTGGCGTGCTTGGGTGTTTTACCACTTTTGGCGACAAAGTTTAAATTCGACGGCGGCAGGTCTTTCACCACCGGGAATTCCTCGATGGTGACCCGATCGATGATCTTGCCGAGCCGGCGCTCCACCGCACACAGCCGCTTGAAATCGTCTTTTGATACCAGCGATACCGCCTCGCCAGATAAGCCGGCCCGGCCGGTACGGCCGATGCGGTGGATATATTCATCGGCCTCATCGGGCATATCGTAGTTGACCACGCGCTCCAGCTCATCGATATCGATACCACGCGCGGCAACGCCGGTGGCCACGAGTATGTTCAGTTCACCGGATTTGAAATCCGCGAGGATCTTCGAGCGCGATGCCTGGCTCTTGCCACCGTGAATTGCTTCCGCCTTGATGCCGCGCTTCTCCAGCTGGCTCACCAGCTTCGCCGCACCGTGCTGGGTGCGGATAAAGATCAGTGCCTGGGTCCAGTTATGCTCCTTGATCAGGTGGCTGAGCAGCGCCGATTTATTGTGCTTGTCGACCGCGATCAGCCACTGGGAAATTTTTGGTGCGGTTTTCTGGTTGCTGGCAACGGAGACATCAACCGGATTGTTGACCACCGACCTGGCCAGTGACTTTACCTGGCTCGACAGGGTCGCGGAGAACAGCATGCTCTGGCGCTCGGCGGGCAGGCGCGCAATGATTTTGTCGAGGTCGTCGATAAAGCCCATGTCCAGCATGCGGTCGGCTTCATCCAACACCAGCGTTTCCAGCTCGTCAAAATAGAGCGCGCGCTGGTACGCCAGATCCAGCAGGCGCCCGGGGGTGGCGACCACAATGTCCACGCCGTCGATCAACTGCTGTTTCTGCGGTTCCAGGTCTACCCCACCCACCATGGACATAGAAGTGACCGCCAAGTGCTTACCATACAGCTGGATATTGTCCTGGACCTGTATGGCCAGTTCGCGGGTGGGCACCAGAATCAGCGCACGGAATCGCTTCGGGCGGCGCTCGCGCTCACCACGGAGCGCCTGGAGAATAGGCAACACAAAGGCGGCGGTTTTGCCGGTACCGGTCTGCGCGGTCGCAATCACGTCGCGCCCCTCCAGAATGGCGGGAATCGCCTTGCGCTGGATCTCGGTGGGGGTTGAATAGCCCTTGTCTTCGAGGGCTTGCAGGATCGGGTCACTCAATCCCAGGGTGCGGAATGTCATCTGGACTCTCTGTTCGGGCATGGGCCAAAAAATGATCGGCGGCTGGTTTAAGCGCGGCATGGTAACAGTAAAGTCCAGAATAGTTCGCGGTCTTTGAATTATCCGAGAAAGACGAAATCGAACGCCGTAGCTATCCAATCTGGTTCATCAAGTAGCAGCCAATAAGCACAGCGTGTTCACCCACATCATCAATCGTGCCGACGAAAATATTTTGCGTGAGCCAGTTGTGCTTGCCTGAAGACGTCTTGAATTTGGGCGTCGTCAGGCAGTAGTAATCCTCAGCCAAGAGCTGTGCGCCCGACTGCAGCTTCTTCAGCCCCGTTTCGTTGGGGCGCCATACGCCGGCGTTGTCGATAATAATGGTGTCGCCCTCATCAGTTTTCAGGCGATACAGCGCGTTGATCATGGTCACGCCATCGCTGCGCTCGACGGACATATCTGCGCCGCCGGGTATGACTTTGCCTTTCAATCCACGGCCACTGAAATGTCCGCCCACAATGGGGTAGTTGATCCGGTGGCCTTCGGCACTCATACCCATGTCTTCGGTATCGCCGAGTTCAACATGGATTTGCAGCACCAATTCTGCCTTGAGCGCCCTTTGCTCCGGTGTTTTGAACAGTTCATTGGCCCGCCCTTTAGTTGGCGCGCTTATACCCAGGGTGCCAATGAGTCCAGCCAAACCGAATAACGTACTTCTCTTTTGAACATCCGTAGCCATGCATCACTCCACTATTTCAATGAATTTACGAGTTGGTCATCAAATACAAAATCCCCGCCGAGCATGGTTTTGGCGATTTTTGCACTGTGGATTTCGTACATTTCCCGGGAAAAGATATTGTCCTTGAGGACGACGAGATCCGCGGCTTTGCCGACGGCAATAGATCCCAGTTCATCCGCTTTTCTCAGCTGGCGGGCACCGTTGATCGTGTACCCTTCGACAAGCTGCTGAAGTTCCAGACGTTCCGTAATCGGTTGCATGACCTTCGCATTCGGGCCGCCCTCCAAATCCTGCCGGTTGATGCCAATCTGCATGCCGAGAAAGGGGTTGGCACGTTTAAGTTCTTCCGGTACTACCACATCGCTGGAAAATGTCACCACCGCGCCGGACTCGATAAAGGTTCGCGCCCGCATCTTGTGGTTGTTGCGCTCCCCCAGGCTGGACTCGGCCCCCTGATAGAGATCCCCAAACCAGTGCGGTGTAAAGTTGGCGATAACACCCAGTTCCCTAAAGCGGGGAATATCCGCATCGTCGACCAATTCCAAATGACAGAGAGTAAGCTGTGGATAATCCCAGCCCTTGTTGCGCGCGGCCTCGTAGGCATCCAGCGCCAGTCGGGTGGCTCTATCGCCAACCACGTGCATATGCAGGTCGAGTTTTTCCCGGTGTAATTCGCCAATGAATTCTATCAAGCGCGACTGTTCGATCAGCGTGCCACCTTGGTTACCTGGGTCATCTTCGAATTCATCGAGCACTGCTGAGGTGCGGATTTCGTGCACGCCGTCAAAATGAATTTTTACCGCATTGAATGTCAGGTGCGTGCCTGAGTAGGTGGCGCGCAGGCGTTTAATTTCGGCAATGGCGCTGTCAATCTGTTCCGGCAAGTGAACGTGGTAAGTACCCTCATAGCGAAGGGGCAGACGGTTTTCCCTGTCCAGTTTTGCCAGCACGCCATAGACCTTGTCGTGCAAGCCGAGGTTGCCGCCGTCGTAAAGACTGGTAACCCCTTTGCTGGACAGGTAGTGAAGGAAGTTTTCCAGATTGGACTCAAAAACGGCGGGATCGGCACCTTCAAAAATCCGTTCCTGAATGGAGGCGAAGGTAAATTCCTTTATCCAGCCGGTTGGTTCGTTGTTTTCCCGGCGTTGGTAGTAGGCCAGTCCCGGGGCGGGATCAGGGGAGTCTGCGCTGACCCCCATGAGTGCCAACGCCTTGCTGTTCAGCCACATACTGTGTCCGGAGTCATCCATCAGCGCGACGGGACGATCACTTACCACCTGGTCTAGCATCGCCTTGTCGGGTCCCTCGATACCGAAGTCCGCGGTACGCCAGTAGCTGGCGATAATGAATGGCACCTGCGGGTGCGTGTCAGCGTAGGACCGGAGCCACTGAAGCAGCGCTTGTGGCTCTGGATCGGGTACTTCAACCAGGTCTGTTGATGCGAACAGGGCGAGGATGCCGGGATGCGTGTGACCGTCGATCAACCCGGGTAGCACCAGGCTGCCATCCAGAGTAATTACGTCAGTTTCAGGCCCTATCCGTCTGCGCGCGCCAGCCTCATCTCCCACATAGGAGAACTTGCCGTCTTTGACGGCGACCGCCGTAACCCGCGGCTGTGCCGTATCCATCGTATAAATGTCACCGCCGAGCAGAACCCGGTCAGCGCGCTGCTCGCAGCCTGAAGAAAATATTGCAATTAGTGTGCAGGCAAATAAGTAGATGGCCGGAAAATGGTTGCTGCGCATACGGCTGGCGCTCATAAATGCTCCGGAATATTTAGAATCAAATAAGGCAGAAAACTAAAAAGGCCTGCGCAGCCAAGGTGCACAGGCTTTGGAAAAAACGACCGCGTAGCGGTCGTATCCGTGGTTAGAACGTGACGTTCAGCCGCAGCCCATATTGGCGCGGTGCGCCGTAGAATTCGGTGATGCCGAACTGACCGGAGACATACTCTTCATCGGTCAGGTTGCTGCCGTAGGCTTCCAGCTGCCACTGCTCGCTGACCAGAGCGAGGGAAGCGTTGACCAGGTTGCGGCTGTCCAGCACATCCGACTGCGGAGCGTACGGCAGATAGGTGTATTGCTTATCCACATGGGAATAGTTGAGTCGCGGTGTCAGATACAGTCCATCCGACAAATTGAACTCGTAACTCAGGGAGACGTTATAGGTCCACTCGGGTGCGTAGAGTGCATCGCCGCCGGAGGTGGACTCCGTAAACGGCGCATAGTCGAAACAGATTGGCGGCATGGACGGTACACCCGCGGGGCATTGCGGGCCGAGCGCACTTCCCGGCAGCGCCCGGGCATTCACAAAAGTCTGCCCGGGAAGATCGGAATCGGTATAGCCGAGATTAGCGCTCAGCAACCAATTACCCAGCCGTGCCTGTACCTGTGCCTCGATGCCCTGGATGGTCATATCGGCAATGTTTTCGGAACCTTCCACACCGGTGGATGTTTCCAGCGCCGCGAATTGAAAATCACGGTAATCGTTGTAGAAGGCGGTCAGCTGTGTGCGCACGCGATCATCAAGGGCACTGAATTTCCATCCCAGCTCGTAACTGGTGACATCTTCGGCATCAAATGTCGACGTAGTGGAATTGAAGCCACCGGGTTTGTAACCGGTTGAGATCTGGGCATAGAGCAGGCCGTTATCCAGGTGGTGGTTCAATGCGAGCTTGCCGGTGATGCGATCATCCTCGTAGTCACCAGACAGGTCGCCCACCTGCAGGCCGCCGGGTGGAAAGTCCGGTATACCGCGGCCCACATAAATACCGCCCCAGCCGGTCACGTCATAGGTGGATTGACGAATGCCCGCCTGCACTTCCCAGGACGGCAGGAGTTCATAATTGCCCTGCGCAAACAGACCGGTCACCGTGCGGGCATTTCCTCCGGGTATATCTGTGGGGAAGCCGGCCTGGGTGTCGACGATCATGATGTCGATATCGGTTTTCTGATAGTAACCGCCCACCACCCAATCTAACTTGCCGTCTGTTGGCGAAATGACATTGATTTCCTGGCTACGCTGTTTTTCATTGGCGAAATAGTCTTCCACTATATCGCCATTGACCGTCACCGGTGCCGAAGATCCATCCAGGTCCGAGACGTTGTTGATTTTCTTGTCCTGATAGCCGGTGAGGGAACGCAGCACGATGCCGTTTTCCAGCGTGTAATCCACCTTCAGGCTGTACATATCGCCGCGATCTTCGTAGGACACGTCCTCGTCGAACGCCAGGGTAAAGGCATCTCCGGTGCGGAATTCGCCGTAGGTAGTACCCGGAATCGGTTGAGCCGTATAGCCACCGGTATCCCGTTTGTTGGTTTGTGCCTTGAACAGCAGTTCGAAATTTTCCGGCGCCCACAGCACACCGAGACGCCCGCTGTATTCATCCAGCTTGCCGGCGTCGTTATCGTAGGGGCCGGTATCCTGGTAGAAACTGTCGCGGTCCCGCTTGAAGCCCGCCAGCCGAATGGCGAGGGTGTCGGAAACTGGTACATTGACTGCACCGTCCAAACCGAGATTGTTGAAATTGCCCACGGAGGTTTCCGCATAGCCGCCGAACGTATCCAGTTCGGGCGATTTGGTGTTGATGAATATCGCACCGCCGGTGGAATTGTTTCCCACAAAGGTTCCCTGGGGGCCGCGCAGTACTTCCACAGTTTCGATGTCGTAAAAACTGCTGGACTGAACGATAGGTGGCTGGAACAGGCCGTCTACGTAAGTGGCCACCCCAGCGGTAATGTTCGGGGTATTGGTAGCAATGCCGATGCCGCGAATATTCACGCTGAGGGTCGGCCCGGTATCACTGATAGAGAGCGAGGGTGAAGCCGTCTGCAAATCCTTCAGGTTGGCGACGCCCCTGTTTTTCAACATGTCGCCGCTGAGTGCCGTTGCTGACATGGGCAGATCAACCAGGCTTTCCTCCCGGCGTTGGGCGGTAACCACAACTTCCTCAATGCCGGAACTGGCTTTTGTGCTGGCATCCATCTCCGATGCACTGGCCTGGGCGAGCACATAGCTGCTGGCAGAACCCAAAAGGGTTGCCAGTAATAGCTGGTGGTTTTTCACGGAATACTCCTTGCTCTCTTTGCTTTTTTATTTAGCGATGGACGAGTACCGCTTCGCCCGGCTTATTTACCGATGTTCGTTCAATTTATTCGGGCTGCCATTTGGACGCGGCCTCGAAGAAACTGAAGGTTTCCCGCATTGCGGCGTCGTCTTTGTCGTTCGGTGGGAAATAGCTGAGTTTGACGATCACTGTGTTGGTGGAGGGATCGACGAAGATAAACTGGCCTTGCAGGCCAATGGCGGAATAGGCAGGGGTTTTGGAGACGGTCCACCACTGGTAGCCGTAATCCATTGGGCCATCCTCGGCACCGGCGGGTTTGGTCGACTCTTTTACCCAGTCGGCGGGAATGATCTGTTGGTTATTCAGCTTGCCGCCATTCAGCATCATCAGTCCTACGCGGGCGTAATCGCGCAGCGCTGCATTGAAGCCGGCACCGCTGAACTCACGCCCAACTCCCGGCTCGCCGTCCATAATGAAAAAGCCATCGAACTCGGCTCCCAGCGGTTCCCATAGCCGGCTGGCCATATAGGAGGCGAGGTTGCTACCGCCGCTTACCCGTTCCAGCAGCAGGCCGAGTACGGCGGTATCAATCGTCTTGTACTGGAATACTTTTCCCGGCGCGTGCGCGCGTTTGATATCCCGGGCCGCGTCCGCGAATCGCACCACGTTCTTTACCAGCGCCTGAATATGGTTGCGCGCGGCAATGCCGGGGCTGTCGAACTCGTAACTCTCCTCGTAATCCACCCCGGAGCGCATCTGCAGTACCTGGCGGATGGAGACCCCGTTGTAGGCGCCATCTTTAAGCTCCGGCAGGTAATCGGTGATGTCGTCGTCGAGTGAGCGGATTCGCCCCTCTTCCAGCGCGCAGCCCACCAGCAGGGAAGTCAGGGACTTGGTCATGGACCACCCCATGAAATGCGTATCCGGTGTGCTGTTGTTGAGGTAATTCTCGTAAACGATCTTGCCGTCTTTCATCACCAGCATGGCATTGGTATAGGTGCGATCCAGGAACTCCTCCGGCTTGTAGGTCTTGCCCTCAAAGCGATAGCTGAAATCCAGCGTGTGATCCTCGCGGGCCAGCTCGAAAGGGTTGCCGGAGCGGGCCACCTTCCGGGTCGTAAACAGCGTGTCCATACTGCGGAAGGTCAGGACGTTGATGTCGCCATCGTTCATATGCCAGCGGGCATTCTGGATCGCAACCGGCACATCCGATTCGGGCCCGACCTGCGCCACCAGCGGCTCAACGGTCAATTTGGCGTGTACCACTGCCGGCAGCAGACCGATGGATAAGATCCCGGCAAAATTCGCGAATA
Source organism: Microbulbifer sp. (assembly GCF_036563125.1). Lineage (GTDB taxonomy): Bacteria > Pseudomonadota > Gammaproteobacteria > Pseudomonadales > Cellvibrionaceae > Microbulbifer. Next base: position 6,128 of record NZ_DATCMV010000058.1, on the reverse strand, counting down.
GGTATTTGGTTGGTTTTTTTGTCATTGTCCATTTACTCCTGGCAAAGCCCAGACAGCGCCAGCTGTCGCAGTCATCGTTTTCAAACGCTATTCGATGCTATGGATGGGCAATCGGAGTGTCATATCCAATTTGAGATATGCGACAGGCAAAGTGTGCTGTCGGCACTGGGAAATCGCGTGGTGTCTGGGGGCGTGTGCGGCGCCGCCAGTCAGGCACCGCACATAGCGAAGAAAACCCTGGGGCAGGATTTAAGGCAGGGAATTAGTTGAGGGTGTGCAGGGTTTTCGCGGAGATCGAAGAGCCGATAATTCGCACCAGTTCCGGCTGCCGGTGAACGCCCAGCTTGGAGAAAATACTCTTTAGCTGAATACGGACAGTACCCACGGCAACACCCAGATTCGCCGCATACTCGCTGACCGAGCACCCATCACACAGCGCGATTGCAAGCTTCGCCTCGGCGGGCGTGAGGCCAAACAGCTGCACAATATCCACCGCCTGCAGGTTCAGCCTGACTTCACTTTCAGACAGGTACAGCGCGATATAGGGCGCAGCCGTATTACCCCCAAACGGCATGGGTACGGCGAGCAGCTGCAGTGGTGCATCCCAGGTCGGGCCGATGGCACTCACAAACCTGGAGCCACGCCCGCTGCCAGCCCGGTCAATCAATTCGGCAAGCAGGCGCTGGTCAGCGTTGGCCGCGCAGCGCAGCCTTGTCCCCGACAGGGACAGGTGCCGGGAGCGCTGGATGATCTGGCGGGCACAGTGGTTGCTCCAGTGCAGGGCGCCGCGGCGATCGAGAATCACCACCCCGGTATTGAATTGATCCAGTGACTGGGAAAGAAATTCCGTGCGCGCCTCCAGCTGGCCGATCTTTTCAGAGAGTGCAACGGTCTGCTTCAGGTGGGGCGTGAGTTGGTACAGAAACCGCTCCTGTTCCTCACTGAACTCCCGCGCATCGTCGTAACGCCGGTGCAAAATCATGCACAGATTACGGTCCTCACCCAGCTGTACACCCAAAATGGCCGGACGCCCGAGGCCGAGCATCTGTGTGCGCTCGCGGAGTTCCCGGAAACGTGGAATCTGCGCGGTAGTGCGGCACTCGTCGCGAATGACGATGCTCTCGGCCATCGGCAGCCTGGCGTTACTGAGATCCAGGCGCGGGTTGTCCGCATTGTTAACCAGGCAGTCATGGGCCTGTGCATGCTCGGTGGATATGGAATCCCGGACGATCCACTGCTGGTTCAGGCGGTTGCCATCACGCTTGAGCATCTGCACCACAACGCACCCGAGCTGCATTTCATCTCTGATCAGATCCAGCGCCTGGCACCAGTTGCCCGTTTGCTCAGCGGACTTGTAGAAGGTAGGCAGCATTTGCTGCAGGAAATCAGGGCGCATAAATAACTCGCAAAATTAACTAACCTCTAGCGGGTCCTCGTTGTCTTCTGTGGCACTAGCAGTAAACCTTACAGGTGTGACCACAGGCAAGCGATGCAAATGACAAGCCAACCCTCGTTAAGCCGCCGTCATCGCCAGCAGCCTTTCCGCCTGACGGCGCAATTCCACCTTTAATTCCGACGGGGTGAGAATTTCGAAGGAAAACGGCAGCCGCCCCAGCTGCCCGGCAAACCAATTCAGGCAGCCGGTGTGCGCGCGCCAGTGCACTGCATCGCCTCTCGGCGTGAGCAGGCCTACTTCGTCCCCGAGTAGCGCGCTGGCATGCGCCAGGTCCGTGTGCAGCAGCAGCTCCACTTCAATGCCCGCGTCCATACTGGCGAAACTGTTGGTGAGATACGCAGCCGCATCGAAATCCTGTGGCCGCCGGAAGGGGATTTCCAGCCGGCGCAGCTGCAGCATGCGGTCCAGCCGAAACGTGCGGATCTCGGCGCGCAGGTGGCAGTGGCCCACCGCGTACCAGCGGCCGCGGCGGAACACCAGACCGTAGGAGTCGAACTCGCGCCGGGTTGGGTTCTCGCTGACGGCGCCATGAGCGTTGCCGCTGCCGCCGGCGTAGTCGAACACCGTGCGGCAGCGGTGCTGGGTGGCGGCGGCAAGGGTGGCCAGCGTGGCCGTATCCGGCGCCGCCTTTGGCACCAGGTCCAGGGTGATGCTGTCATCCAGCGCGCGCAGTTGCTGTTTCAGCTTCTGCGGCATTACCCGTTCCAGCTTGGCCTGGGCACTGGCAACGGCGATGGAGACTTCACCTACACTCAGGCTGCGCGCCGCCAGCAGGCCGAGGGAGATGGCCAGGGTCTCCTCGTTGGAGAACATCATCGGCGGCAGCTTGTAGCCAGACACTAACCTGTAGCCGCCGTGGCGCCCGCGCTCCGCGGTGAGTGGAATGCCGATCTCTTCCAGGGTCGCGATATAGCGGCGCAGCGTGCGGCCATCCACGCCGAGCATATTGGCCAGCTCGCTGCCGCTGGCGTTGCCGTGGCTCTGCAGCAATTCCAGCAGCGCCAGCACTCGCGTCGTCGGATTCGACATGACTTGCATCCTGCAAAATTTATTAGGGCGGAATATAGCCTATTTAAGAATTACAGTGCTCGCGTTCGGATTACACACCCCACACAGACCAATGAAGAGTAACGACGAAATGGAGAGCGTTATGAATGATGAGGTAATTCTCTTTACCAACCCCCAGTCCCGGGGCCGCATTGCACGCTGGATGCTGGAGGAGGTGGCTGCGCCCTACCGCACCGAAGTGCTCGAATACGACGGCAGCATGAAAGCGCCCGCCTACCTCAAGATCAACCCCATGGGCAAAGTGCCGGCCATCGTGCACCGCGGCGAGGTAGTGACGGAGTGCGCTGCCATCTGCGCCTATCTGGCGGAAGCCTTCCCGCAGGCAGGGATGGCGCCCACACCCGAAGAGCGCGCCAGCTACTACCGCTGGCTGTTCTTCGCCGCGGGACCGCTGGAATCCGCGATCATCGACACCAAGACCCTCGGGATAGCGCCGGATGCACATAAGCAGCGGATGGTGGGCTACGGCAGCTACGCGGCAGTGCTCGACAACCTTTCCAACTGGTTTATGAGCCATGCCTATGTCACCGGCGACCGCTTTACCGCCGCCGACGTGTATGTGGGAGCGCAGATCAACTGGGGCGTGCAGTTCGGCACCATTGAAAAACGCAGCGAGTTTATCGACTACGCCAAGCGCGTTACCGACCGCGACGCCTACCGCCGCGCCACGGAAAAGGATGATGCATTGATGGAAAAAGCCTGAGGAAAAACTACCGGAGCAGCTGCCATTGCGGCTCGGTACTGAGCCGCTGTTATCACGAATGCTCCTGCCTATTCGCGGCCCTTAGAGCAAAGTATTCATGGCTGCGCGCTGCGGAACCGCGCAATGGCTTCGGCCAACTGGTCCAGTGCCGGGCTTAGTGCGCGGGCGACCTGTTGCGGGTTGCCAAATTGCTCGCGGGCCTGCTGTTGAGGAGCCAGCTCCAGCAGAAACGCGCCGCCGCTGGAGTTGCCGGCAATATACAGGGTCTGGTTTTTCTGCATGCGCAGCTTATCCGTATAGTCCGGTCTTAGCCTGGCACCTTGTCTCGCCAGGGTTTGCAGAATTTTGTCTTGAACCAATAATTGTTTGGTGAGTGTTTTAGTACCGGGGCTTAGCGAGCGGTCGTCCACAATAATTTGTGCTCCGCCAATGTACTCCGCGTCGGCCAGGCTGGCTTCGGGCGGTAAGCGGTCGGCATCAAAATGGAGTGCCACTATCGTGCTGCCTGCACGCACCGCACTGCGTAACAACTCGTCATAGGCAGCATAGGCGCTATCAAAATCAGTTTTGTTGGCAATGCGTGCCACGGGAAGCTGCTCTTCAACACGCGCAATTTTCACCGTAAGTCCATGTGCCCGCAGCGCGTCGGCGAGGTAGTCTGCGGCGGGATCGATATAGTCGCGCTCGCGGCCCTCTGCACCGTTGCTGGCCTCACTGTAATCACCCGGGCGAGTGTGGTCTGTGGCAATCAGGACAGCTACGTCATCGGGCCCAGGTTTTGGGCGCTCGGCAGCACTTATAGGGTTTGCGAGCAGCGGCAGGCAGGCGGCACACAGGGTGGAAAGTATTCGCGGGAGTGGAGTACGCATTGCAATCAGTGTCTTGTTTGTCAGCAGGGTCTCAAATACTGATTCCTTGGTCTGCGCGCGGCAAATCCCAAACTATCGGCCCGGCCTATGCATCTGGTACTTGCTGCCAACGTGTTTTCGATCATGGAACCGATAAATGACGAAGTAAAAGCCTACGGTAAAAATTTTGGTTTTTACTTAATTCGCTGAATTTGATTGCGTAGAAACCCGGCCGTGGTCAACGCTTTGAGTAAAGACATCTTCAAGCACATTGGCGTTATAAGAGGTGTAAGAAAAGCTACGGGGATGTATCCGAAGCAAACCGCTCTCTTTTTAACCACAGCAGTTCGAAACCAAATGGGAAGAATATTCGAAGGTACCCGGGAAAACCCCGGGCATTTTTGCGCTGTTACCTCACCCAATAGGGCATGCGGCGTTCTCACCTTCTCCCCACGCCATTACCGACTGCATAAACCATTTTGAACCCCAGGGAGAATAGCCGGTAATCGAAACACCGGATTCCTGTGGCTCCACATTGATCACTGCCACGATATTACCGCCCTCGTGCTGCGGGCCGGAAAGACCTAGGGATTCTCTGCGGACGGTGAACTGGGTGAGAGAGTCACTTGTGGCAGTGATGGCGTAATGCCAGATACCCGACGCGCTGCCGATGAGCGCCCCTTGGGAAAAGAGGGTCGCGTCCTGCCTTACCCCTTCCACACAGCTGTCCATATTGGCTTTCAGACTGCGTACGGAGTCCCGATAGGGGATGGCCGGCATTTTGGAATATACCCTGCCAAATGCAGAATCGCTCAAGCGCTCGGCAAATTCGTTTGGGTTGTTCGGAGGCAACAGCGCGGTACACCCCTGCAGGACCGCCATACCCAGTACGATGGCTAGAGCCTTTTTCATAATGGTCTTGCTCTTTATAGTGTTGTGTTTTTATTTCGCGAAGTCAGGACACACTCTCAGTGTGGCCAGCATCACATGCTGGGCATAGAGCAACTGCCTCTTCGTCTTATGGCCGTTCTTATAACACGCAAAAGTGTGATTATGTAGAGTGAAATGGGGCAAATTACACCGGATTACACGTGGCTGGCCGAAAGCTATTTATTGTACTGGTGGGTGCATTTTTACCGGCTGTCGCGGCCACAGCAGAGAGTGCCTGGCTGGTCATTGCGCCGAATAAGGCGTTTTTGGGTGTGGTTCTTGTAGTTTGACGGAAATACGCAAATTTTTTCGAGTTTTGAAGGCGTGCCATCTTGAAACGGTGGTTTGCAATTAGAAAAGGGCGCTAAAGCGCCCATTTCTAATTCAAATTCCACTATTGGAACTATTGCTTTTATCTATATATTTTTGACTTCCTCAAATGGGCAGTTTTCTACATTCCTTGCTCCAAATTTTGGACAGGTGTACTCAACAAATACTGCATCAGCCGGCCATTTGATCTGCAGCATCTCATCGATATCAATGTTGCCGTGGTCCAGTGGCTTTCCGCAGCCATAGGCAATGTGCACGTAATCGACGGTGTTGAAGTTTCTATAGTCGCCACGCACATTATGTACTCGCTTGCGCGGATTGCTGCAGCGCACGGAATAGAGTGCTTCTGTTTCTGTGTGGGCAAACAGTTGGGTTGCATTTTGTGCCGGACCGATGCATTTCCAGCCTTCCGGTTTGCCAGACTCCACGCGCTTAAAGCAGATGGCCTTGGCCTCCTTTACCTTGATTGTTTCGGCACCGGCAGGCAAGGAGGAGGTTTGTCCCTGCGCTGCCATAGCACTCGCCATGGATGTACTGGTACGAGATGCGTTGGCACTTGAGTTGCGGCTAGTTGATGCACTGCCTGTTACTGCATGGGTAGTGCCTACCATTTGTGCCGGTAAGCCGGTGGCCGAGTTCTTTCCAGAATGCGTAATCACACAATTGTGATTGTTGTTCTGCCTGTTCACATAAAACTGGCCACCCTGGCTGGTGCATTTGCTTTCGGCTTCGGGAAGTAATTGTGCTACCGAAGGGGTGCTTACGGTTGCTTTCAGGTTTATATTGTCGAGGC
>NZ_DATCMV010000036.1:0-27882 GCF_036563125.1 Microbulbifer sp. | reverse complement strand
GCGGAAACCGCCCGCGCCATCAATCAGCGCATCGAAATATTGCACAAAATGCTGTTTGTGGAGTCCAACCCGATACCGGTGAAATGGGCGCTGAAGGAAATGGGGCGTATCGACAGCGGTATCCGCCTTCCGCTGACCGTTCTGTCTCCCGAGCACCACAGTGTTGTGCGCGAAGCACTGCGCAGTGCTGGCGTGCTCTGACAGGCAGCTCTTACTGATAGAAACTACGCGGCATGCGGGCGATTGCCCACGGCCAACAGGCCGCTGCCGCACCAGGACAATTGCGATCGGGACTGATTCGACAAGGTACCAATAATGACAAAATTTACCGCCGGAGCCCTGCTGTGCGCTGCGGTTACCACCCTTGGTGGCTGTGGCATCTTTGGCAAGGACGGTTACTTCCGCGACCGCGGTGATGACTACCAGCTGGCAGACAGCCTGCCGCCGTTGCAGATGCCCGCGGGTGTCACCGCCAAGCACCAGGAAGAACTCTACGAGGTGCCGCAGATCAGCGGCGAAGTGGAGCGCGGCGAATTCCAGGTCCCGCGGCCGCAGGCGCTGTCAGTGAACGTCGGCCTCGATCGCGTGAAAATCCAGAAGCTGGGTAACCGCCGCTGGGTGCTGGTGAACCAGCCGCCAGATGAAGTCTGGCCGCAGCTGCACTACTTCCTGCGTACCGCCGGCCTGCAGCTGGCGACCTCCGACGCCGGTGCCGGCACCATGGAAACCACGTGGCTGACGTTCGGCGAAAACCCGCAAACCAAAGACAAGTACCGCCTGCAAGTGGAGTCCGGCGTGCAGCCGGATACCACCGAGATCCATGTGCGCCACTATGCTGCCGCCCTGGATGCGCCGGCGAGCGGCCCGGTGGAGTGGCCGGCCCAATCCAGCAACCCCGAGCGTGAGGGCTGGATGATCGATGAAATGTCCAACGCGCTGGCGGCGGACAACAGCGGCGCCGCCGCTGCATCCCTGGTGGCCCAGGCCATCGGCGGTGGCAAGGTGAAAGTGCAGGTGATGGAGCCGGCAGGTAAAGAGCCGTTTATCGCGCTGGACTTGGGTATGAACCGCGCCTGGGCCACCGTCGCCCACGCACTCAATACCGGGGCTTATCGCCTGCACAAAGAGGATGCCGAGATCGGCGTCTTCTATGTCACCTTCGATACCGATCGCGAACTCTCGGAAGAGGAAAGTGGCTGGTTCTCCAGCTGGCGCTCCGGCAAGGACGACGACAAGCAGGCCAAGGCGGCAGATGCCTACAGCCTGCAGCAGGTGCTGGCGAATATCGATACCGCCAGCACGGCCGAACCGCGCCTGTTTGCCGGCCGGCAGGGCCTGGGCGGCGCGCCCAACAGCAATATCCCGGGATATCTGGTGGTGTTGCGCGGTGAAGGTGACGCCATCGAGGTGCGTATCCGCAATACCCGCGGCCAGCCTCTCAGCCGCAACAAGACATCAGAACTGTTGATGGCCATTCGTCAGAACCTGATCTGACGTCGGTAGCGGAAAATTATGGCGATCAGATTTGCCTCCCTGGGTAGTGGCAGTAAGGGCAATGGCACTCTGGTCGCCTCCGGCGACCACTGTCTGCTGGTGGACTGCGGTTTCACCATCAAGGAGACCGAGCGGCGCATGGCGCGGCTCGGTCTTTCCCCCGCGGAGCTCTCCGCGATTCTCGTTACCCACGAACACAGCGACCATATGGCCGGCGTCGGCCCGCTGGCGCGCAAGTACCGGCTGCCGGTGTACCTCACTCCCGGCACACTGCGCGCGCGGGATTTCGGCGCGCTGCCGGCGGTACAGCTGATCGAAGGTCACCAGCCTTTCGCGGTGGGGGATATTCAGGTCACCCCCGTGGCCGTGCCTCACGATGCGCGCGAGGCGGCACAATTCGTATTCCGCAGCCGCGGCAGCAGTCTCGGCCTGCTCACCGATCTCGGCACCATCACACCGCATGTGGAATCCCACTATGGCGACTGCGATGCGCTGGTGCTGGAGGCCAATCACGACCCGATGATGCTGGCGCAGGGGCCTTATCCGCCCTCTCTGAAGCGGCGGGTGGGTGGAGCCTATGGGCACCTCAGTAACCAGCAGGCGGCGGGTTTCCTGCAACGCATCGGCAGCGAGCGGTTGCAACACCTTGTTGTTGCGCATATCAGCGAAAAGAACAACAGCCTGGAGCTGGCCCGCGCGGCGCTCGCCGATGCCGCGGCCCAGGCCGCCAACTGTATCTTTGCCTGCCAGCAGGAAGGGTTTGACTGGCTGCAGATCGAAAAGGCAGAGTAGACCTTTATTGCGGCGCCTCCGGGATCTCGGGGCGCATCCCAATTCCAATCTCGAAAATGGAGTTTCCAGCAGTGGCAGCACTCGACTACCTCACGCGCACCGACAGCGGCACGTTGTACGGCAAACCCGGCCTGGATCTGCTGGTGGTGGAGACCGGCCTGTGTCGCGCGGTGATTTCCCTGCAGGGCGCCCAGGTGCTGGAATTTACCGCCACCGGTCGCGCCCCGTTGCTGTGGCTGAGCCCCGCCACCTTATTCGAGCCTGGCGCCGCGGTGCGCGGTGGCGTGCCCCTGTGCCTGCCGTGGTTTGGCGAAAACCGTAAAGATCCCTCCAAGCCCAAGCACGGTCTGGTGCGCACACAGCTGTGGGAGCTTGCGGGCAGTGAGGAGCTCGCCGACGGCAGTGTCGAGCTGGAGCTGCGTTTCCAGCATCCCGGGGATGCGCTGTTTGCGACGAGCTTCGACTGTGCCCTGAAAATCGGCCTTGGCGATGCCCTCACCTTTGAGCTTGCGCTCACCAATACCGCCGACCGCGTAGCGGAATACAGCTGGGCGCTGCACAGCTATTTCGCGGTGGAAGATGTGAATGCGGTGGAAGTGGACGGACTCGACGGCGGCGAATTTCTCGACAAGACCCGCGGTTTTGCCCGTGACCGCCTCGAGGGGATGCAGACCTTTGCCGGTGAAGTGGACCGCGTGTTCGAGCGGGCCGCCGCCCGCCAGGTTATCCGCACACCCAACCCGATTACCGCAGAGAGTGACAACTGCCACACCGTCATCACCTGGAATCCGGGTGCCGAGCTCGCCGCCACCATCGGCGATATCGGAGAGCACTACCGCGGATTCGTCTGTGTGGAGCACGGCAACGCCTTTGCCGACAGCTGGCAGCTCGAAGCGGGTGAAACCGCCAGTGCCCGCCTTAAGCTCAGCCGCTGAAACTCGCTCTTGGAACCGACGCTGCTGAATCACACGGAGGCAGGAGGCCACATGCAAACCGGACTGATACACGCGTACCTGCTGGACGGCCGCGGCGCCGGTCGCCGGCTGCAGTGGCAGGAAGTGCAGCAGTGGACCCCGGCGCAGGGGCGCCTGTGGCTGCATTTCGACTACACCGATGCGGATGCCCGCGCCTGGATCGGCGGCCCCGCCGATCTCGACCCGCTGGTGGCGGAGGCCCTGCTGACGGAAGAAACCCGCCCGCGTACCACCAGTATTGGCGATGGCCTGCTGATCGCGCTGCGTGGGGTCAACCTGAACCCGGAATCCCAGCCTGAAGACATGGTCTCCATCCGCCTGTGGGCAGAGGAAACCAGGGTCATCAGCACCCGTAGGCGGCGCCTGCTGTCAATCAGCGACCTCTGTGCGCAGCTGGACAGCGGGCGTGGCCCGACCTCGTCCGCGGGACTGGTGGTGGCAATTGCGGACCTGCTGGTGTGGCGCATGAGCGACACTGTGGATAACTTCGAGGACGTGATTGACGGTTTGGAAGATCGGGTAGTGGGCGATGCCAGCGCCAATCTGCGCCTGGATCTCGCCATGCTGCGCAAGCAGACCATTACCCTGCGGCGCTACCTGTCCCCGCAACGGGAGGCGCTGGCGCGCTTTCTCGGGGAAAAGCTGGAGTGGATCAGTGAGGCGGACCGGCTGCAGTTGCGCGAAGTGAGTGATCGCCTGCTTCGGCATATCGAGGATATCGATGCGGTGCGCGAGCGCGCGGCGGTGACCCAGGAAGAGTTGATGAGCCGAATTTCCGAGCAGCTCAACAGCCGTATGTACGTGCTGTCGATTATCGCCGCGATTTTCCTGCCCCTGGGCTTTCTCACCGGCCTGCTGGGTATCAATGTCGGGGGCATTCCCGGTTCCGAGAATCCCCACGCGTTCGCGATATTCAGTGTGTTACTGGTGGTGACAGTGGCGATACAGCTGGTGGTTTTCCGATGGAAGCGGTGGTTGTAACACGTTCCCGGCCACGAGGCCGCGGTCAGGCAAACACCGATACCGTCTGCCGCGTCAGCGCCATCAGTACACCGCTGGCATTCCACAGGCTCGCCTGAATCACCGCGTAGCCGTCTTCTGCCTGCTCCACTTCCGCCAGGTATTGCCACCAGTCACCGCTGTCCGCTTGTGCGGAGTCCGTGGTTGCCTGGATGGCGGCCGGCATCAACTCGACCGTCCAGGTCAGGGAGCTGGCGGGGGCAACGGTCTTCAGCATGGGCAGGACTGCTGGCGGCCAGGCATCGATCAGTGCCAGTAAATGTGCGGTGCTCACGGGGCCCGCGGATTCGCGGAAGCGAACCCAGCCGCCGATACAGCCTTCGCTGTGGCCGCTAAAGGGCAGGGCGCCGGCGCCAATACGGTATTCAAAGTGGCGGGTAAATTCCGGTACCACGCCCTCGATATAGGGCAGTGCCTCGCAGGTTTCCGGTGCGGGAAACTCGGGCGCAGCTTCGGTAGCCACCGCAATCGAAGAGGTACGGGCTTTGCCGAAACTCGCCAGTGCGGCGGTAACCACCTGTTCGCCCGCTTGTTCCCCTTTTCCCTGCTGGCTGGCGTGGGCTTCGATCTGCACCACTGAGCGGCCCGCGCGCAGTACCCGTGCGCGGGTCTGCAGCGTGCCCGCTTCCGCGGGAGCCACGAAAGAGATGGTCAGTGAGCGCAGCGGGGTGTCCGCCGCTGCGCCCTGGGAAGCCTGTTCCAGCTCCGCCTCGATGGACTGATACAGCATTGCGGCAACCAGGCCACCAAATGTGGCGCGTCCCTGGGTCCAGCCCGTCGGAATGGCTGCCGGTTCGCCATCACGCACCGCGTTGAGGATACTGCTGAAATTCATTACTGCGGGGCCTTCTCTGGTTCCGTTTTTTAATAGGTGTGATCAGCTAAAGCTGTGCTCGACATCCGGGAAGGTGCCGTTTTTCACATCCTCCGCGTATTTGCGCAGGGCACCGGGAATATCGCCGGCTTCCACCAGGAAGTTCTTGGAGAACTTCGGCGGCTTCTCGGTGAGACCGAGAATGTCGTTGATCACCAGTACCTGGGCATCGGTGTGCGGACCAGCGCCAATACCGATGGTGGGCATGCTCACCGCATCGGTGATGCGTTTGCCCAGTTCCGACGGTACACACTCCAGTACCAGCAGATCGGCACCGGCCTCATCCATCTGCACGGCGTCGTTCAGGATCTCTCCGGCGTGGTCGTCATCGCGTCCCTGCACGCGGAACCCGCCCAGTTTGTGCACCGATTGCGGGGTCAGCCCCAGGTGCGCGCACACCGGAATACCGCGCTCGGTCAGCATCTTCACCGTGGGTGCGAGCCAGGCGCCGCCCTCGATTTTCACCATGTGCGCACCCGCCTGCATGATGCGAGTGGCGTTGGTGAGTGCCTGCTCCGGGGTGGCATAGGTCATAAAGGGCAGATCGCCCATGATCAGGGACTTCTTGTTGCCGCGGGCCACCGCCTCCACGTGGTAGATCATCTGTTCCATGGTGACCGGGATGGTGCTGTCGTAGCCCAGAACCGTCATACCCAGCGAATCGCCGATCAGTACGGTTTCCACACCGGTCTTCTGCGCCATCGCAGCCATGGGGGCATCGTAGAGGGCGACGCAGATGAACTTCTCTCCGTCCGCCTTCATTTTGCGCAGGGTCTGGACCGTAATGGGTTTTGTCAGCTCACTGGAGGCGTAGGGCATGGTGATGACTCGCGTTAAAGGGTACTGAACCCGGTAATTCGAACGGCGTTGGTAAGTGCAAACTTACCGGCCGGGATTGTAGTAGTGGCGGCCGCTCTTGATTTCGAGCAGATATTCCACCAGTTGCAGGTAGTCCCGCTGCTGGTCGACGATGTCGATCTCAGCGCAGTTCACGATCAGCAGCGGCGCCTGATCGTAGTAGTGAAAGAAATTGGTGTAGGCCTCGTTGAGGGTGGCCAGGTATTCGTTGCTGATGCTGCGCTCGGCGGCAATACCGCGCTTGTGGATTCGCTGCTGCAGTACTTCGAGCGGCGCCTGCAGGTAGATCACCAGATCCGGTTTGGGGGCCTCCAGGGTCAGGTGCTGGTAGACCTGGTGGTAGAGCTGCAGTTCATCGCTGTCGAGGGTAACTTCCGCAAACAGGTGGTCTTTCTCGATCAGGAAGTCGGACACCCGCACCGGTTTGAACAGGTCGTCCTGGCGCAGGGCCTGGATTTGCTGTGAGCGCTGCAGCAGGAAGTGCAGCTGCGTGGGCAGGGCAGCGCTTTTGGGATCGCGGTAGAAGCGCTCGAGGAAGGGGTTATCCTCCGGCAGCTCGAGCAGCGTGTCGTAATTGAAGGTGGCTGCGAGCTTCTTTGCCAGAGTGGTCTTGCCGACGCCAATATTGCCCTCAACGGCGATAAAGCGGGGCAGGTTGCGGCCCTGCAGGTTAAGTTCCTGGGCCAGGTTCTCTGCACTGTAGTCTTCGGAAGGCTTCTTTTCGGATACGGAGGATTTTGTCACCGGGGTTGCTCCTTCTTTTTCCCTGATTCCTTCTTATTCCTGGATCACTGGTTATTGCTGGAGTGGCGAATGTTCGCGGATCACAGTCGATGTAACCGGTTGTCCGGGCACTGTGCCAGCAGTGTCTGCAGCGGAGTGCCATCGGGCATGGTCAGGTCCGGCGCCAGTTCCGCCAGTGGCTCGAGCACAAAATTGCGCTCGGCCATACGCGGGTGCGGCACGACCAGGCGCACTGTATCCAGCGTCTCGTCACCGTACAGCAGTACATCCAGATCCAGGGTGCGCGCACCCCAGCGCAGGGTGCGCTTGCGGCCGTGCAGGTTCTCAATACCCTGCAGTGCATCCAGTAACCCCTCTGCGGTCAGTTGGGTATCCAGGCAGGCAACCGCGTTGACGTAATCCGGCTGCTCGCCGGGGCCAATCGGCGCGCTGGTATAAAAGCTCGAGCAGCCGCAAACCTCGGTCTGTGGAATCTCGTGCATACGTGCGAGGGCGCTGCGCAGCTGCGCAGCCGGGTCCTCGAGATTACTGCCGAGGCCAATATAACAGCGTGTCACTTGTGAATTCCGCTCAATTCGACGGGCGTTCCGCGCCGCCCCCCTGACGATTGCCACCCTGGCGACCACCGCGATTGCGGCCGCCTCGATTGCGCCGCCCGCGTCCTTTGCCACCGCTACCCGGACCGCCATTGCGCGGCAGGTCACGGACCATCTGCAGTCGCTGTTCTTCATCCGCCTGCTGGAACTCGGTCCACCACTGGCCGAGACCCGCAGGAATCTCGCCGCTGTCTTCCCGCAACAACAGGAAATCGTAGGCCGCGCGGAATTTGGGCAACTCCATCAGGCGGAAGGCGCGTTCGCCAGTGCGACGGGGCAGGCGCGACTGCATGTCCCAGATCTCGCGCATCGGCATGGTAAAACGCTTGGGAATGGCGGTGTGCACCAACTGATTACTGGTGATTTTCTGTGCCGCCTGGGCCAGTGCCGGCACCGGCGGTATCCCCTTGCTCTCGAGGAATTGCTGCTCGGCGTTGACCCCCGGCCACAGCAGTGCCGCGTACAGGAATGCCGGTGTTACCCGCAGGTCCTCGCGGATGCGGGTATCGGTGTTGCGCAACGCCTGGCGGGTGAGCGCCAGGGCTTCCGGATTGTCCAGCAGGCGGGCATTGTCCGGGAACAGGTGCTGCCACAGCTGGTACTGCCGCAACAGTTCAAAGGTGCGCTCACCGTGACCGCTCATCAGCAGCTTTAGCACCTCGTCGAACATGCGCGCTGGGGCGATATTGCGCAGCAGCGGCGCCAGTTCTTTCAATGGCGCAGCGGTGGCGGATTCGATGTTGAAGTCGAGCTTGGCGGCAAAGCGCACCGCGCGCAGCATGCGCACCGGGTCTTCCTTATAGCGGGTTTCCGGATCGCCGATGATCCGGATCAGGCGCTGCTCAATATCCCGCAGACCACCGGTGTAGTCGTGGATTTCGAAGCCGTTAGTGGTGTAGTAGAGCGCGTTAACCGTGAAATCACGGCGGATAGCATCGCTTTCGAGGTCGCCGTAGACATTGTCGCGCAGCAGCATGCCATGTTCGGACTGCTGTGCCTCGTGCTCCTCGCCATCGCTGTGGTGGCCGCGGAAGGTAGTGACTTCGATCACCTCGCGGCCGATGCGCGCGTGCAGGATACGGAAGCGGCGGCCGACGATGCGCGAACCGCGAAACAGTTGGCGAGCCTGCTCCGGCGTGGCATCGGTAGCTACGTCGAAATCTTTGGGGTGGCCGCCCAACAGCAGATCGCGCACACCGCCGCCGACGATGTAGGCTTCAAAGCCGCCTTCCTGCAGGCGCTTCATTACCGTAAGCGCCGCGCGACTGACATCCCGGCGGGAAAGACTGTGATCACTGCGGGGAACAACCACACGGGAGACACCGGCGTTACCGGACTTCGGTTTGGTTGACTTGGGGGATTTCTTGCGCGGCGGCTTGCTGCGGCCCTCATTGGGCGCGGTTGAAGTGCCTTTGTCCGCGGGATCGCCATGGGCGTCGGCGGCTTTGGATTTGCTGTGCCAGCGTTTGATGCTGCTGATCAGGGAATTGAACATACGGCTTACTGTGTTATCCGCAGCCCTTTGTTACGGGCGGCTGTACGGTTGATCCTGGTGGCTCAAAGCGAGGTGGCACCGGGATGGCGGTGTTCCTGACTCGTATGGAGGCGGATTCTAACACAGACAGCGCAACGCACAGCTGCCGGTCCCGCTCCCTGCGGGGGCCAGCAAATGTGTGCATCAAATGAGAAAGAAAAGAAGGGAATTATTGTTATTCGGTATGAAGGCAGCGGCTTCCTTGCGCTATCAATTTGCTTTTCAGCAAACCCTCTCCCAGGCACAATCAGTCAGTTTGTCACGTGCTTGTCGTTATTTTTGTTGTCTTCTACAAGTTATTGTTTTTGTTATTTCTCTTTATTCTTATTGTTTATTGTTATTTTTAGTTCTTATTACTTTTTGTTTATTTTTATTGTTGTACTGAGCCTTATTGTTGTTATTGCTCGTTTTTGCTCCGGTCATCGATCACTTTGGCTTTTATTATCGACCTGCCCGTTTTTATTATTTTTGTAGTGGCGCCCGCTTATTGTCAGTTGTTATTAGGGCTTAAACAGTCATTTATTTTTATTCTTGGCTGTTATTGTTGTTTGACCTATACAAAGCAGATAGCGTGCCAACTTTAAAAAGTCCTTATAAATCAATAACTTGAAAATTTAAGGAACTTTTTTCTGCCTTGGGAACACAGTTTTCCGTTACGCAAGGTACGGCAACTGTTACTCGTCTGTGAGAGGTGGTAACACTTTCACTTGTTACCAATTTTTCCCCGGATGTGAATCGTGCGCACACTTGCGCTCGCAAAACGCTTTTTGCGTAACCTGTTGATATTTATAGAAAATTTAAAGCGGAAGAGGGCTCGCAGGCGAAGGAGGCGATGCTGCGGGCGGTCTGCGGGCCAGGGTGGCGATACTGGAGGGTGCCGAGCCAGAGTCTCGCAAGGCCGCCCTAAGGAGCGACACCGCCACTGAAGGGCGGTGTCCTAAAGAATTGAGGTAACGCGGATGGCCTCAGGCCTCTTCTTCCGCCGTACGCTTGGATTTCTTGCGCGGGATGCCGAGTTTCTGGCGGCGCTCCCACAGGCATTTGCGGCTCACACCCAGTTTCTTCGCCAGATCGGTTTCACTCATGGTGTCCTGGTGTTCCAGAACGAAACGGGCGAAGTAGTCCTCCAGTGACAGATCTTCCCGCGGGTCCGAATGCAGGCTGCTGCGCGGGCGGCGCTCAGGGTCCGCTTCATCGATCGGAACCAGATCCAGATCGATATCCAGCGTCTCGTAGTCAATCTCGCTGGTGTCCTCGGTAAGGATCACCGCGCGCTGGATCGCATTCTCCAGCTCGCGCACGTTACCTGGCCAGGTGTAGGTCGTTACCGCCTGGATCGCCTCCGGCGAAAGCTTGAGTACGGGGCGGTTGATCTTGGCGCAGAACTTTTCGATGAGGTTCTCGGCGATGGTCAGCACATCCTTACCCCGCTCCCGCAGTGGTGGCAGGGTCAACTGAACCACATTGATCCGGTAATAAAGGTCTTCGCGGAAGCGGCGCTCCGCCGCCAGCTGGCGCAGATTGCGGTGAGTTGCCGCCACCAGGCGCACGTTTACCTTGCGGGATTCAATGGCGCCGATGGGGCGGACCTCGCCCTCCTGCAGCACCCGCAGCAGGCGGGCCTGGGCTTCCAGCGGCAGTTCACCGATCTCATCGAGGAACAGAGTGCCGCCGTCGGCCGCGGCCACCAGACCCTCGCGGGCCGTCTGGGCGCCGGTGAAGGCACCTTTTTCGTGACCAAAAAGTTCCGCCTCGATCAGGGTCTCTGGAATAGCGGCGCAGTTCACCGATATCAGCGGTTTGCCATTGCGCTTGCTCTCCTCGTGAATCGCGCGCGCCACCAGCTCCTTACCGGTGCCGGTTTCACCGTGTACCAGCACTGTGGCATCGGTAGGGGCCACTTTGTGAATACGGGCATAGAGATCGCGCATCACCGGGCTGTCGCCGATCATGCCGGAAATCGCGCGGCCTGTGGGCTTGCTGTCGGCGGCGGCGACCGCGGCGCGGTTCTGCTCCGCCTTGCCGATGACCCGGCGCACGGTGGCGAGCATCTCGTCGTGATCGAACGGCTTGGCGATGTAGTCGGCGGCCCCCATGCGCATGGAGTCCACTGCTGACCGCAGACTGGCGTAACTGGTCATGATCAGCACCGGCACATCGCCCGCCAGCTTCAGCAGGTCGGTGCCGGGAGCGCCGGGGAGGCGCAGGTCGGAAATGATGAGGTCCATGTCCGTGAGGCGGTATTTTGTGGTCGCTTCACGTACCGAGCCGGCCTCACTGATCTTGTAGCGGTGCCTCTCCAGCAGCTTGCGCAGGGCCGTGCGGATAATGGCTTCATCTTCTACGATCAGGATGTGGCTCATATGTTACGCCTGGTTACAAAATGTTCAGAGGGGGCTAAGTTTTACCTGTCGGGCGTTTCTATGCAACCCAGATCACACTATTTGTTCAATATTTATTCGATTTGGTGCTATACGCCGGTAACAAATTATTGGGCGTCCGTACGTTAATTTTGGCTTTCCAAGGGTAGCTGCACAATAAATCGCGCCCCGCGCCCGGTTTCCGGGTGGGCCGGACTCACCAGCTCCAGCTGTCCGCCGTGCTCCTCCACGATGCTGTACACCATGGCGAGACCGAGACCGGTGCCTTCCCCGGGCTCCTTGGTGGTAAAGAACGGCTCGAGAATCCGATCGCGGTGTGCCGGTGAGATACCGGGGCCGTTGTCGGTGACCGCCACGCAGGCGAGTCCCGCGCGCACATAGCCCTCTACCTCGATATGCCCGTCGTCGGGGCTGGCATCGCGGGCGTTGCTCAACAGGTTGATGAACACCTGGATCAGGCGCTGGTTGTCGCCCAGTGCCACCAGATCCGCGGGCACGCTGTTGGCAAAGGTGACCTGGGTTTTGTCCCGTTGCAGCGACAGCAGCTGTATCGCTTCCTCCACGCAGGCGCGCAGGTCAACCGGCGCCTTCTCGTGATCGTGGGTGCCGCTGTGGGAAAAGCTCACCAGCGAGTGCACGATACGGCTGATGCGCTGGGTCTGGCTGAGTATCTGGTCGGCGGTTTCCAGCACTTCCGGATTGTCGGATTCGAATTGCAGGTTCTGCGCCAGGCAGGCGATGCCGGTTACCGGGTTGCCGACTTCGTGTGCGACCCCGGCGGCGAGGCGGCCCACCGAGGCCAGGCGCTCGCTGTGCATCAGTTCCTGCTCCAGTACCTGGGTTTCGGTAATGTCTTCCACCAGCAGCATCTGGCCGTCGCCGCGGCTGTCCTTGCCGCGGTTGCTGTCGCGGCCGTATTTCTTCTGTTTCAGACGGGTCTTGTGCAGGTTCAGCCAGTGGCTGTTGCCGTCCATTTCTATCTGTTGCTTGAAGCGGCTGGCGTCTTCCGACTGCGCGAATTCCGTCAGCAGCACGCGCCAGGGCTCGGGAAGATATTCGAGCTTGGAGCCGATGACCTCGCTGGCGCCAATGCCGGTCACGTCCGCCATGGCGTAGTTCCACAGCAGAATCTCGCCGTCGCGCCCCAGGGAGCAGGCAGCCATGGGCAGTTCTTCCAGCATCTGGCGGTGGTAGAGGCGCAGGTTGTTCAGTTCTGCGGCGAGACCGGTAAGCTGGTTCTTGTAGCGACTGAGACGGGTCTCGATCAGGTGGATGTCCTTGTTGGCGGGCTGGTCGCTGGTCACAAATGGCAGGTGGCGATCGACGATCTGGCCGGCGAGTACCCGCCCCAGCAGGCCGGAGAGGTTGGCTTCGAGCTTGTCGCGCAGCTGGCGAAGTGCGTAGGGGCGACGCTCATTTTCCCCCAGGTTCAGCTGGCGCAGGGCGCGGCTCACCTCCTGGCTGGCGGTGGCGGCACCGAGGCTTTCCGACAGGCGCTGGCGAAAATCCGCCACGGATTGCACGTCCAGCTCCAGGCGCAGGGCCTGACTGATGGAGTCATCGCTGCACAGGTCGGCGGCGTAGCGCTCAAGGCTCGAGGTGGGGGTGAACAGGGACAGGCCGACAAACAGTAGCACGTTCATCGACAGCGACAGGGTAGTGATCTGCGGCCAGATCTCCATGCCCAGCGGAATTCGGTAGTCGCCGATGGCGATGCCACTGTTGCCCACCATGGCGGGGAACAGCAGGCCGGCGGCCCAGATCAGCATGCCGGCGAGCAGGCCGCCGATAAAGCCGCGGCGATTGCCCTGTGGCCAGTGGATGACCGCGAAGATCCCCGGCAGGAACTGCAGTGAGGCGATAAACGCGATCAGTGCCAGGTCCGACAGCGACAGGCGGTTATTCAGCAGCAGGTAAAACCCGAACCCGGCCAGAAACAGTGCTGCCACCAGGGCGCGGCGCAGCCACAGCAGCTGGCGGTACATATTGTCGTCTGACTGCCAGCGGGTGCCGGGCAGCAACCAGTGGTTCATCACCATGGTGGACAGTGCCAGGGTGATCATGATCAGTGCACCGGTGGCGGCGGAGAGGCCGCCGATAAATGCCATGATCGTCAGCAGTGCCGAGCCGCTGGCGCGGGGTACCGCGAGTGTGAAGTACTGCACCGGCTCCGCCACATCCAGCGCGAAGCCCGCCCACATGATGGGGAAGATTGGTAGCGCCATCAGCAGCAGGAATAGCGGGAAACCCCAGCTCGCGGTGCGCAGGCTCATGGAGGCAGGGCGCTCGGCAACGCTGAGATAGAAAATGTGTGGCATGGCCACGGCGGTGGCGATAAACACCAGCAGCAGGGTGTGCGAAGACCCCTGCTTGATCGGTGAATACAGCAGCTGTTGCATATCGCTGTTTTGCGCCAGCCATTTGTCGAGCCCGCCCAGGCCGCCGAACACGCCGTACACCGCGTAAAGTCCTACCGCCAGCAATGCCAGCAGTTTGACCAGGGATTCCAGTGCCATGGCGCTGGCGAGGCCCGCCTGGCGCTTGCGCGACGCACCGTAGGTACTAGTAAACAGCGCCAGCAGCACACAGTAAAAGAACGCGATCAGATTTTTGCCGGTTACCCCGGTATCCGGCAGTGCCAGTGCCGCCACATTGTCCCGCGACAACAGCGCCAGGGTCTCGGCCACCGCCTGAATCTGCAGTGCAATCAGCGGCAGCAGCCCCAGCAGCATGAACAGGGTGGCGAGGGTGCCCGCTTCGCGGCTGTGGTAGCGGAATACCAACAGGTCCGCCGGCGAGGTGAGCTGGTAGCGCTGTGCCAGACGCGCCAGGGGTTCCAGGGCCACCGGCGCGAACAGGAACATGGCGCCGGTACCGAGATAGTAGGCGAGCACGCCGTAGCCATGCTGCCAGGCCAGGTCGATGATGCCGTAGTAGGTCCAAGCGCTGAGGGAAACACCCAGTGACAGCACATAGAAAAACGGGTGCCGTACCCAGTTGCTCGGCAGCCAGCCCTTGGACGTGGCGAAAGCGACAAAAAACAGCGCAAAGATGTAGGCGACGCCGATCAGCGCGATATTGACGATATCAAAGGTCATCCGGGCGGCGCCTCCGCTGAATGAAGATCGCCAGCAGGATCAACACAAACCACAGAATGAAGGGGCGATACCAGGCGCCGGTGGGATTGATCATCCAGGTGAATACGGTGGGGCTAAAAACGTAGCCCACCAGTACCAGCAGGATTAACAGGGTACGGTTGCTCATCAAAGACCTGTCGGGGCGTCCTGCGGTGAGGCAGCTTCAGGAAAATATGGCGCAAAATGTTAATGCGCCGCCGGGGCACAGTTCAACTCTCGCGGCGGGATTCTGCCGCAGTGTTTTGCGGGTGCTTAGAGCTTCTGCTCCAGCAACCGGTTGCGGCGATCCACCTGATGCCGCTGCCAGCGGGCGGCGGCCCAGGCGAGCAGGTGGCGCGGCTGCTCCAGCGACAATTCTGCCGGAGGGTGGAAGCCGAGAAAGCACAGAGCCTGAATCAGGTTGCCAGTGGCACGGGAATCGTCCAGCGCCTCGGCGTGATTCTGCTTGCTGAGCTTCTGCCCGGTTTCGTTCATCACCAGCGGCAGATGGCCGAAGATGGGAGGTTCGGCACCGAGCGCACGGAATAATTGGCGCTGTACTCCGGTACAGTCCAGGAGATCTGCGCCGCGCACCACACAATTCACGCCCTGTTCGATGTCATCCACCACCACCGCCAGCTGGTAGGCGTAAAGACCATCCTTGCGCTTCAGGATCGGGTCTTCCGCGGTGCGCTGGGTTTGCGCACCGTGCCAGAGATCGAGGAAATGTTCCTCCTCGCCTTCGCTGCGAAAGCGCAGCGCACTGGGCGTGGCGTCATTGGGTGGGTTGCGGAGGCAGTCGGCGCGGCGGTGTCCGCCGGAGCGGCGAATCTGGTCGCGGGTACAACCACAGGGGTAGGTCAGGCTTTTTTCCCGCAACTGTTCCAGCGCGTTCAGGTAGAGGTGATGGCGTCGGCTCTGCCACTCGATTGGGCGCTGGCTGTGAAGCTCATGGGCTTCCAGCGCGTGCAGAATCCGCTCGGCGGCGCCGGGCATTTCCCGTGGTGGGTCCAGATCTTCCATCCGCACCAGCCAGTGTCCGCCGTGGGCGACGGCATCCAGATAGCTGCCGACGGCGCATACCAGCGAGCCGAAGTGCAGGGGGCCGGTAGGCGATGGCGCAAAACGACCTATATAGCGTTCGGATGATTTGGTCGGTGAAGACACGGGAGCCGTTGTCAGTGGAGGGGGAGATTCCGGGCGGCTCGGTAATGTGAGCTACCCGGAAAGCACTCGATCAGCCGGAGATCTGCTTCTCTTTGATTTCCGCCAGGGTTTTGCAGTCCACGCACAGGGTTGCGGTGGGGCGTGCTTCCAGGCGGCGGATGCCGATTTCGACGCCGCAGGCTTCACAGAAGCCGTAGTCGTCCTGGTCGATGAGTTCGATAGTGGAATCGATCTTTTTGATCAGCTTGCGCTCGCGATCGCGGGTGCGCAGTTCCAGGCTGAATTCTTCTTCCTGGCTGGCGCGGTCCGCCGGATCCGGGAAGTTAGCAGCTTCGTCCTTCATGTGCGTTACGGTGCGATCCACTTCTGCCATGAGTTCGGCCTTCCAGGCCAGCAGCAGTTTGCGGAAATGCTCCTGCTGCTTCTCATTCATGTACTCCTCGCCCTTCTGTTCCTGATAGGGCTCGAAGCCGTGCAGAGAATCGGATTTCGCAGCAGTATTGGGCATAGTCATTGCCTCTCTCGTAATACGGGCCCTGTTTAATAGGGGCACTACATCCAAAATCAAGCCTTGCAGGCACAAAGCCTAAGCGACCACAGGCTGTATCCTCAGGCCACCGCGGCGACCAAGGCGAGGAAACTATCAAATCTCCGTGGGCTGCGCCACAAAATGTTGTCCGGGGGAATCTCTGAGGACGATCCTCCGGCCAGTTAGGACCCGGATGGTGTATTCTGGCGCTCGATTTTTCGACAGTGCGCCGAATTCATCGGTCAAAACTGACTTTCTGTAGGATGCTTTGTGAAATTTGATCCCGTCCTGGACGAGGGCCTGCTGCTGCGCCGCTACAAGCGCTTTCTCGCCGATGTTCAGCTTCCCTCTGGTGAAATTATAACCATTCACTGCCCGAATACCGGTTCGATGAAAAACTGCTGGGGGGAAAATACACCCTGCTGGTTTTCCGATTCCGGCAACCCGAAGCGTAAATACCGCCACACCCTGGAAATCACCACCACCCCTGAGGGCGCACTCGCCGGGGTGAATACCGGCCGCGCCAATGCACTGGTGGAGGAGGCGATACGCGATGGCGTAATCCGTGAACTGCAGGGCTACGACCGGCTGCGCCGGGAGGTGAAATACGGGGAGGAAAACAGCCGCATCGATCTGTTGTTGAGCGGCGAGGATGGCGACTGCTATGTGGAGGTGAAAAACGTCACTCTGGCAGAGGGCGCACGGGGAATGTTTCCGGATGCGGTGAGTGCCCGCGGTGCCAAACACCTGCGGGAATTGCAGAAACTGGCGGAGTCCGGCGTGCGCGCGGTGCTGTTTTACTGTGTGCAGCACACAGGCATCGAGACCGTGGAGGCGGCCGCGGAAATCGACCCGACCTACGCTGCGGCGCTGGCGCAGGCGGTCAACGCCGGAGTGGAGGTGATTGCCTATCGCGCGGCGCTGTCGGCGGCAGAGATCCGCCTCAGCGAGCGCCTGCCGTTCTTGCCTGAATAGACGCGGCTCAGTCAGCCAGCAGAACGTAAAGCCCGTCCTGGGCGTATTCCACCGGTACCGGTGTCAGCGCGTCCCCGGCACAGGGACCGGCGATGCATTCACCGGTGCTTATCTCGAACAGGGCGCCGTGGGTGGCGCACTGGATCAGGGCCTTTTCCGAGTCCAGGAACTGGTCCGGTTGCCACTCCAGATTGATCCCCCGGTGCGGGCAGATGTTCTTGTAGGCGAACACTTCGCCGTCTTTTTTTACCGCAAACACATTGTCCATGCCGGCACTGTTGTCGCCGAGGGAGAAGCCTTTGGAATCGCCTTCGTTGAGGTCTTCGTAGCGGCAGAGAAAGTGTTTTTGCATGGTCAGTCTTTTCGCATTCTGTCTTGGTGTGGGCCGGCGAGTGTAGCGAATCAGGGCGCGGCGAGCACCAGCGAGGTCTGTAGCGCCTCGCCGTCGCGCAGGTAATCCACCTGCACCCGGTCGCCGGGGCGGTGATTTTCCAGCACGTTCATCATGTCGTCGTAGTTGCCGATGGGGTGGCCGTCGATACCCACAATCACGTCCCCGAGCTGCCAGCCGCCGCGCTCACCGCGGTAGACACCGCGCAGGCCCGCCTTGTCTGCGGGCATGCCCGGGGCGGTGCGCAGTACCGCGACGCCCTTGAAGTCATACTGGCTCGCCCACTGGTCCGGCGCCGATTCGATGCCCAGAATCGGGCGCACCAGGCGGCCGTGGGCGATCAGTTCCGGCACGATCTTTTTCACCGTATCCACCGGGATGGCAAAGCCGATGCCCACGCTCGCGCCGCTGGGGCTGTAGATCGCGGTATTGACCCCGATCAGGCGGCCGCTGCTGTCGAGCAGGGGGCCACCGGAGTTGCCCGGGTTGATGGCGGCATCGGTCTGGATCACATTGCGGATGGTGCGGTTGCCGGTGGCGTCAATCTCCCGGCCCAAGGCGCTCACCACGCCGGTGGTGAGGGTGGTGTCGAGACCGAAGGGATTGCCGATGGCGAGTACCTTGCGACCCACCGCGAGCCCGGCGGAACTGCCGGGTACCAGGGGCTTCAGCAATTCGCGCGGGGCGCTGATCTTGACCACCGCCAGATCTTTTTCCGGCGCGGACCCCACCAGCTCCGCCGACCATTCGCTGCGGTCCTGCAGGGTGATGGTGACTTTGCGCGCGCCTTCGATCACGTGGAAGTTGGTCACCACATGTCCCTGATCGTCCCAGATAAAGCCGCTGCCGGCGCCCTTAGGCACGCTGTGCAGCTTGAGGCTCCAGCGATCGCGCACCAGGGTTTCGTTGGTCACATACACCACGGACGGGCTGGCGAAATTGAATACCTGCATGGTATTCACTTCATCGTCGGTGGCGAACTGGGGAACACGGGATTCTGACTGCGCCAGCGCTAGCGGAGTGAGCAGCAGGAGCAGGGTGGTGGCGAAGCAGGCGGGGAGTTTGCGGGAATTTGACGTCAGTAACATGGCGATGCCCGATTTCTGATCCGGATTTATCGTTCGCTACAGCCGGCTGCGCGCTTGCAGCCGGCTGTGGGCAAATAAGAGTTAACGGCCAGAATTTTGCAGCGCCAGAATCCGATCCTCAAGGGGCGGGTGGCTGGCGAGCAGCGCCGCCATGCTGTTGCCGTAAATGCCAAAGGCTTTCATGTTGGCGGGTAGCGGCTGTTCACGGCCGGCTTCCGATTCCGATTTGATGCGCGCGAGCGCCGCGATCATCGCGCCGGTACTGGCGAGATGTGCGCCTGCGGCATCCGCGCGGTATTCGCGGCGGCGGCTGAACCAGGCGACGATGAACATCGCGAATACGCCGAACACCATGTCCATGATGATGGAGGTGATGTAGTAGCCGATTCCCAGGCCCTGTTCATTGCGCAGCAATACGCGGTCGACAAAGAAGCCAACCAGGCGGGCGAAGAACATCACGAAGGTGTTTACCACGCCCTGGATCAGCGCCAGGGTCACCATATCGCCATTGGCCACGTGGCCGATCTCGTGACCGATTACCGCGCGGGCCTCATCGCGACTGAAGCGCTGCAGAAGCCCTTCGCTCACTGCGACCAGTGCGCTGTTGCGGTTCCAGCCTGTGGCAAACGCGTTGGCCTGGGGCATTGGGAAAATGCCCACATCGGGCATGCCGATGCCGGCTTTCTGCGACAGCTCGCGCACGGTATCTACCAGCCAGCGTTCATCCGCAGTCTGCGGTTGCTGGATGATATGAGTGCGGGTGGACATGCGCGCGAGGGTTTTGGACATCAGTAGGGATATCAGCGAACCGCCGATACCGAAAACCGCACACATCACCAGCAGGCCCGGAAGGTTCAGGCCAACGCCGTTGGCGTCGAGAATGCCCTGAATCCCCAGCAAGTTGAAAATAATACCGACGAGTAGCATTACCGCCAGGTTCGTCAGTAGAAAAAGCCCTATTCGCAGCATCAACCTTCTCCAGAAAAGGATGTTGTAGAAAAGAAAAGCAGAATCATTTTAATCTGCATGACCAATACGGATTGGTCAGAATTCTGGCTCATGGGCAGCGTGGGTTTTCTTGTGACCAGAGCGTTTGTGTTCCGGGGTTTAATAGGGTCGGGATGGCCCTTTTACAAGGGTTTGTCGGTGGGGATTTCGGCGAAACGATGAAGTTTTTATGCATACCGCAGTGCACAAACGGAAACTGATTTCAGGCCGTACGGCAAAGGATAAAAAACTGTGGGAACCTGTAAGTTGGTTGAAAGGCCGGCTGGGTCAGGCGCTGTCTTTTCGCGCGAGCAATTGTTCCGCTTCGCTCACCAGATTGGCCTTGAGGTCAGGATCGAG
The DNA here is from genome assembly GCF_036563125.1 of Microbulbifer sp. Classification (GTDB taxonomy): domain Bacteria; phylum Pseudomonadota; class Gammaproteobacteria; order Pseudomonadales; family Cellvibrionaceae; genus Microbulbifer. Next base: position 8,002 of record NZ_DATCMV010000036.1, on the reverse strand, counting down.
GTCATTCCAGTGCACATCCATTAGTGCACCTTGCAGTGCGTAGAGTAAAACCCGTGAAGCGTTGATACCGCGGCGGCGAATACTTGCAAAAGCTTCCACCGGGCCAACCCGGTGCAGATCTTCCAGGGTGCGTATGCCAATGGAGTGGAGGATATTGACAGAGGCGAGTCCCAGGTTTTTCAGTTTTAACAACTCTGATTGACTTGGGTGCATAAATTTCTTCCCTGAAAAGTTGAGACTCTCTGGCTGCCGGCGGCCGCCACATCCCGTTTCCATGCGCCCCGCCAAATTGCCGGCGGACACGCTCTGAAGTTTTCCCTTTCGGCCCTTTCCCGAGCCAAAACACAACAGTCGTGCAACATATCACAAAAAAATAAAAGGCCAAACCTTGATCGCTTGCGGGAAAATTGGCGCTACGGCAAGGTGCGGTTTGTGCGCGGCGGTGATACTTGGGCGCCGATTGCGTTACAGTGCCCGGGTGGCACGCGGTGTTCAGTTGGCACATCTGTGCTATTTAGTCACATATGCAGAAAAGCCTAGTCTTGTTTTTGGCGTTTTGCTGCGAGGTTTTTCCAAGGGTGTTTTCCGGAGGTGTTTCGACCATGCACCGACTCCTGCGCGACATGCTGTTCGGGCTCAGCGACGCGCACGTTATTCTCGAACCGGTTTCCGGGCAGTTGATGCACCCGGAGGCGCTCACCGCCTTTGACCAGTTGCGCCGCGACGCCCGCGGGGCAGGTTTCGATCCGAAAGTGGTGTCCGGGTTCCGCAGTTTTGAGCGTCAGCGCACCATCTGGAATGGCAAAGCCTGTGGCCGGCGGCCACTGTTAGACAGCGAATGCAGGGAACTCGACGTGGCGTGTCTGTCACCCGTGGAAATTGTATTCGCTATTTTGCGCTGGTCTGCGCTGCCCGGCGCTTCGCGTCATCACTGGGGCACGGATTTCGATGTGATCGATGCCGCCGCGGTCGCAGACGATTACCGGGTACAACTGACACCGGAAGAGGTCGCGGACGAGGGCGTATTCGGCCCGTTCCACTGTTGGCTTGATCAGCGCATCGCCGAAGGCAAAAGCTACGGGTTGTTTCGCCCCTATGCGGAAGATCGCGGCGGTGTCGCGCCGGAGCGCTGGCATTTGAGTTATGCACCGCGGGCGAAAGAGTTTCAGCAACTGCTCACCGGCGATCTTTTGTGTGAGCAACTGCAGTTGTGCCAGCTGGATGTGAATGGCGATGGGGAAGGCGCAGGTGTGATACTTTCAGATACCATCTGCGAAAACATGGAAGCAATTTTTGCGCGTTTTATTACTGTGCCGGAAGAGGCCTACCCCAAGAATATCCATCGTCTGTAAGGCAGCTTTTGCTGCCGCACCGCGGGTAGAATCGGGAACCAAAGTTAGATACGGGAGCGGATGCCATCAACGAGAGTGAGCTGAAACATCGCGAAATCTGGTCCACCATGCGCGCGGAAGCGGCGGCGGCCGCTACCGGGGAGCCGGTGCTGGCCAGTTATTTCCACAACACGGTTTTGCGTCATCGCAGCCTGGATCGTGCGTTGGCGTACCAGCTGGCATCGGTACTGGATCACGCAGCCCTCACCGCCACCGCGTTGCAGGAAGTTATCGCTGCAGCATTGGCGGACGATCCGCAAATTTCCCACTGTATGCAGGCGGACATCTGCGCCTGGTTTGATCGCGATCCCGCCTGTGACCAGTACCTGACACCGTTTCTCTACTTCAAGGGCTTCCACGCACTGCAGTCTCACCGCATCGCCCATTGGTTGTGGAAAAAGGGCCGCCACACGCTGGCGCTGTATTTCCAGAGCAGAGTGTCGGAGCAGTTTGCTGTGGATATCCATCCGGCGGCCACCTTTGGCTGCGGTATCATGATCGACCACGCCACTGGCCTGGTGGTGGGGGAGACCAGCGTGGTGGGGGATGATGTCTCCATCCTGCACTCGGTCACCCTGGGTGGCAGCGGCTGCGGTGGCGGCGACCGCCACCCGAAAATCGGCCGCGGTGTGATGATCGGCGCCGGGGCCAAGGTACTGGGACCGGTCAATATCGGCGAGGGCGTAAAAATTGCCGCCGGCAGCCTGGTGCTGCGGGATGTACCCGCGCATGCCACCGTTGCCGGGGTCCCGGCGCGTATTGTCGCGGCAAAAAGTGCGGAAGAGCCCGCGTTTACCATGGACCAGACACTGGATTCCGACGAATGAATCCGATTGAATAGATCGCAGCAAAAAAATGACAAGCCGGCACAACGGCAACACTATCGAACGAGACTCTTGCATGTCTGAATCCACTTACAGCGTGATTTTTCGCGGCGACCTGCAGCCGGGATACACCGTCGCCGACGTCAAAGCGAACTTTGCCCGCCTGTTCAAAATCGCTCCGGAGGGTGTGGAAAAGCTGTTCTGTGGTCGCCCGCTGGCGATCAAGAAGGGGCTGCCGCTGGCACAGGCGGAGCATTTGCAGGCCACGCTGGCAAAGCTGGGGGCGCAATCCTCGCTCAAGTCCGAAGTGGAGCCGGTGGCGGCGGTCGCGCGGCCCGCACCTGAGCCCAGCCCAGAATCCGTGCTGAAACCTGAAACTGAAGCGTCGGTACCTGCAGCCCCGCAGCCCGCGGCCGAGGCAGGACTCTCACTGGCGCCGATGCAGGGCTACCTGCTGAAAGAGCACGAGCGGAAAAAGGAAGAGCAGGCGCAGGTATCGACCAGCCACCTGAGCCTGGCGCCCAGCGGTGGCAATCTGGTGGACGCGTCGGAGCTTAGTCGCCCCGTTCCGCAGCCGGTGCAGGTACCGGACTGGAAGCTCAACACCGCGGCGACCTTCAAGATCGCCGATTGACCGGTGAGGTTTATCTGGCGGGGCTGCTGAAACGTTTTCTTGCCCGCGCCACTTCCCCGCGGGCCTGGCAGTCTTCCAGGTGATCGTTGATCAGCCCCATGGCCTGCATAAACGCATATACGGTGGTGGGGCCGACAAATTTCCAGCCGCGCTTTTTCAGGTCTTTGGAAATTGCGGTGGAGATGTCCGAGGTGGAGCGGGTTTGCGGTGCATCCAACTCGCTCTCCCCGGGTTCAAAGCGCCAGAAATAGGCCGCCAGTGAACCCTCCTGCGCGACCATGTCGCGGGCGCAGCGGGCGTTGTTGATCACCGCTTCAATCTTGCCCCGGTGGCGGACAATGCCTTCATCCTGCAGCAGCCGTCCTACATCGGCCTCGCCAAATTTCGCCACCTTGTTGAAATCAAAATTTCGGAATGCTTTGCGGAAATTTTCCCGCTTGCTGAGGATGGTGCGCCAGCTCAGCCCCGACTGAAATCCCTCCAGGCAGAGTTTCTCAAACAGGCGCTGGTCGTCGCCGACCGGGAACCCCCATTCGTTATCGTGATAGGCGATGTACTCTGCGGTCGCCAGGCACCAACTGCACCGCGGCTTTCCGTCCGGCCCTTTTTCCGTGCTCGGCATATCCTCTGTTTCCTGTGAAAAAGTGTTATCGAAGAGGGAGAGGCGAATCTGAAGGCACAAAAAAGCCGGCACAGGGCCGGCTCTTTCGTGAAGGGGGGCGATCAGCCCTCTTCTTTCAGGTAGCGCTCGCGCGAAGCCATGACTTCTGCGCGCGCGGCTTCGGCGTCGGCCCAGCCGTCTACTTTCACCCACTTGTCGGCTTCGAGTTTTTTGTAGTTCTCGAAGTAGTGCTCGATCTGCTTGATCAGCAGTTCCGGCAGGTCGCCGATTTCCTGTACGTGGTCGTACAGTTTGGTCAGCTTGGTGTGCGGTACCGCCAGCAGTTTGGCGTCTACACCGGATTCGTCGGTCATGTTCAGCACGCCGATCACGCGGGAGCGGATCACGGAACCGACCATTACCGGGTACGGAGCCACAACCAGCACGTCCAGGGGGTCACCGTCTTCAGACAGGGTCTGAGGCACGTAGCCGTAGTTGGCCGGGTAGAACATTGGGGTAGCTACGAAACGGTCTACGAATACCGCGTCTGCGTCCTTGTCGATCTCATACTTGATCGGCGCGTGGTTGGCCGGGATCTCGATGATGACGTTGATATCGTTGGGCAGGTCTTTGCCCGGGGAAACCTTCTCGAAGCTCATGACAGTTCCTGAAGTAGTGGATGATCGAAAAATTCGGAGCGCGGATTATATACCCTGAGCGGACGCTAACATAGCCGCCAGCCAGAGGAGGCTGAATCCGGCATTTTTTGGCGGATTGACTATGCTGTAGGCAGGATTCCGCCCGCCGCCTGCAGGCGACGGTCCGGTCACAATAATGGAGCCCCTCATGGACGAGTCCACCGAACTGCCGCCGGCGTCACCGGTATCTGTCACCCCATCCCCTCTCTCCAGTGCCGCGGTTGCCACAGCCACTGCGCCTCTCAGCCCGCGTGAGGTGCGCACGGTGGAGCAGGCGAAGCAGATCGTAGAGGCTCGCGGCCTCAGTCATGTGAAGGTGGGGCTGTTTGATAACGATGGGGTGATGCGCGGCAAGTACATGAGCCGCGAGAAATTCTTTGCCTCTCTCGACAAGGGATTCGCCTTCTGTGATGTGGTGCTGGGATGGGACGTTCAGGATCAGCAGTACGACAACACCCGCTATACCGGCTGGCATACCGGTTATCCGGATGCGCCGGTGCGCATTCTGCCCCACACCTGCCGCGATGTGCCGTTTGAAGAGGGCATGCTGCTGTTCCTGGCGGAGTTCGATGGCGCGTCGGAAGCAGTGTGCCCGCGGGCGCTGCTGAGGCGGGTGATCCAGCGCTGCGAGCAGGCGGGGTTCGCCCCCTTCGGGGCGCTGGAATACGAGTTCTTTGTGTTCGACGAAACCCCGGATTCCGCCCGCGCCAAGGGTTACCGCAACCTGAAGCCGTTCACCCCCGGCTGGTTCGGCTACTCGATGATCCGCAATTCGGTACACGCGGACCTGTACCACGAGATCCTGGAGCTGGCGGAACGGATGGATTTCCCCATCGAGGGGCTACACACCGAAACCGGCCCCGGGGTACTGGAGGCGGCCATCGCCGTGGATGACGTCGGCGCAGCGGCGGACAAGGCGGCGCTGTTCAAAACTTTTATGAAGGTACTGGCGGAGCGCCGGGGGTTGATGGCGACCTTTATGGCCAAGTGGTCCAACGACTATCCCGGCCAGAGTGGGCATATCCACCTGTCACTGCGTAACAAAAAGGACAACAGCTCGGCATTTTTTGCCGAGGGCCAGCCCCATTCCATGAGCGAAACCCAGCGGCATTTCCTCGCCGGGCAGCAGCGGCTGATGCCGGAACTGCTGTGCATGGTCGCGCCCACCATCAACAGCTATCGGCGCATGATCCCGGGCTTCTGGGCGCCCACCCACGCCACCTGGGGGGTGGAAAACCGCACCGCCGCGCTGCGGGTCATTCCCGGCAGCGACAAGTCCCAGCGTCAGGAATATCGCCTGGGCGCGGCCGATGCCAACCCCTACCTGGCGCTGGCGGTTGCGCTGGGCTCCGGCCTGTACGGTGTGGAGCAGGGCTGGGAGCCGGGCAAAAACGTGGAAGGTAATGCCTACGCCCAGGAACAGCCGCAGGAACTCGCGCTGCCGCGTACCCTGTGGGATGCAGCCCAGCGCTTGAAGCAGTCTCAGGCCGCGCGGGATCTGTTCGGGGATGCATTTGTGGAGCACTTTGCCGCGAGTCGCGAGTGGGAGGAGCGCGAGTTCCGCAAGCATATCGGCGACTGGGAGCTGCAGCGTTACTTTGAAATCATCTGATAGAAAAATTATCTGAAATTACTGGTTGCCGCCGGGCAGGTTCTCGATCCCCACCTGCCGTGTGCGCATAGCTATTGGCAGGACTTATACATTGTCATGCAAAGACTTCAGTGCATTTCCCCCATCGACAACAGTGTTTACACAGAGCGCCCTCTGGCCACGGCATACGAAATCCAGAATGCCCTGAGCCGTGCGGAGGGCGCGCAATTGAGTTGGAAGCAGGTTCCGATTGCCGAGCGCGCGGCGCTGGTGCGCGCGGCGGTGAAAAATTTGCAGCAGAAAAAATCTGAACTGGCGCTGGAGATCTGCTGGCAGATGGGCAGGCCGGTTGCCTATGCCGGAGGGGAGATCGACGGACTCGCCGAGCGCGCGCTGTATATGGCCGATCTGGCGGAATCCGCCGACGGTCCACTGGGCGATATTCAGCTGCCGGAAAAGGCCGGCTTCCGGCGCTTTATTCGCCGTGAGCCGCTGGGTACCGCGTTCGTAATTGCGCCGTGGAATTATCCCTACCTCACCGCAATCAACGCGGTGGCACCGGCGCTATTGGCCGGTAACAGTGTGATCCTCAAGCACTCGGCACAGACGCCGCTGTGCGCGGAGCGGCTGGTGGAAGCCTTTTCGGAGGTGGGGCTGCCGCAAGGGGTTTTCCAGTACCTGCACCTGGATCACCGGGACGCGGAGCAGATCGTGATTAACGGCAGCGTGCAGCATGTCGCCTTTACCGGCTCCGTTGCAGGTGGTGCGGCGATGGAAAGTGCGGCGGCCGGTCGCTTTCTCTCTGTTGGGTTGGAACTCGGTGGCAAGGACCCTGCCTATGTGCGCGCGGACGCGGACCTGGAGCACGCAGTGGCGTCGGTGGTGGACGGGGCCTTTTTCAATTCAGGGCAGTCCTGTTGCGGTATCGAGCGTTTATATGTGCACCATACCCTGTTCGATGAATTCGTGCTGCGGGCGGCGGCACTGATTCGTAACTACCGCCTCGGTCGTCCCGATGATACCGCTACCACGCTTGGACCCATGGTGCGTGCCGGAGCGGCCGACTTTGTACGCGACCAGATCGACGAGGCGGTGGCGCAGGGCGCGGTGGCGCATATCGACGGCGGCGAATTCGAACTGGACCAGCGCGGCAGTGCCTACATGGCGCCGCAGCTGCTGACCAACGTCAATCACAATATGCGGGTGATGAGCGAGGAGTCTTTCGGTCCGGTGCTGGGGGTGATGCCGGTAGCGGATGACAATGAGGCGCTGGCGCTGATGAATGACAGCGAATATGGCCTCACCGCGGCGATCTATTCCGCAGACGAAGACGCGGCATTGTCACTGGGTGACGGGCTGCAGACCGGTACGGTCTTTTTAAATCGCTGCGATTATCTCGATCCGGCTCTGGCCTGGACCGGAGTGAAGAATTCCGGTCGCGGCTGCACATTATCCGGCGTCGGCTTCGAACATCTCACCCGTCCCAAATCCTTTCACTTCAAACTCGTGCCCTGACCATGACGGACAAATCCTTTTTCACCAACTGGAATTACCCCACTGCGATGCGAGTGGGTGCCGGGCGAATTTCCGAATTGCCGCAACTGTGTCGCGAAATGGGCATGGCGACGCCGATGCTGGTGACCGATCCCGGCCTTGTGTCGCTGCCGATGGTGCAGTCGATAGTGGAAAACTCGCTGGTGGCCGGGTTGCCGCTCGCGGTATTCAGTGAGATCAAGGGAAACCCCACCGGCGCGAATGTGAGTGCCGGTGTGGCCGCGTTCAGGGCGCACGGTTGCGATGGGGTCATTGCACTGGGCGGCGGGTCCGCGCTGGATGCGGGCAAGGCGATTGCACTCATGGTGGGGCAGACCCACCCCATCTGGGAATTTGAAGATGTCGGTGACAATTACCTGAAGATAAACACTCACGGCATGATGCCGGTGATTGCGATTCCCACCACAGCGGGTACTGGCTCCGAGGTTGGCCGTTCATCCGTTATTACCGATGAAAATGCCAGGCTTAAAAAAATTATTTTTCACCCGAGGATGCTGCCGGAAATCGTATTGCTTGATCCCATTCTCACCCTGGGATTGCCGGCGCAGATCACGGCCGCGACCGGCATGGATGCGCTGTCCCACAACCTAGAAGCCTTCTGTGCTCCAAACTTCCACCCTATGGCGGAGGGAATTGCACTGGAAGCGATGCGCCTGATCAGCGTGTATCTTCCGCGCGCCGTCGCCGATGGGGGTGACCTGGAAGCGCG
>NZ_DATCMV010000007.1:0-9644 GCF_036563125.1 Microbulbifer sp. | reverse complement strand
TCCACCATCACCGCCGCCGCGGACAGCCGGCCGCAGTAGTCGTTCATCATCTCCAGCGCATAGGCGCCCACGTCGAACAGCGCCAGCACATCCCCGAGCTCCGTGGCAGCAGGCAGTTCTCGCAACCCTGGTTGATGCACCAAAACCTGCTCAAGCACCGACTGGTGTGCACGTAGCTCCGGCTGTTGCTGTAACAGCGTCTTCACATACCCTTCGCCCTCGATGTCGTAGTAGACGTCACTGCTGTCGCACAGAGGCCCGACCACCTTGCACCGTTGGGTGTCGACATCGTCGGCGCGATTGGCATTTATCATATGGAAATACCAGCCGATAAACGCGTCGAACAGCACGCTGTAGCCGGCGTCCAGATAATACATCGCCTGCTGGTTGCGCTGTTTCTGCGCCTCGATGCGGGTAAGCAAAACACCGGTATCGCTCACCATGCTGCGACCCGGTTCGACAACGATTTCCACGCCCTCACCGAGGGACTCACTGATGGGCCGAATCAGGGCCTGCGCCAGCACCTCGAAGTCTACGCCGGTGCAGTATTTACCCTGGTAATGCCCGGAGGTCGTGCGCCAGTTTTCTTCGGAACTGCTGTAATTTTTCGGAAAGCCGCCACCGAGGTTGATATGTTCCAGGGGGTAGGGCAGCAGCGCGCTGACTTCCCTGAAGTATGCGATGAGGAATTCGGCCTCCCTCTGGTAGGCACCGATATCGGTTACCTGTGTACCGATGTGCGCGTGAATACCGGTCATCTTGAGAAAGGAAACATTTTCCCGGATCAGCGCGATCGCCTCGCGCTGCTCCGCTCGGGTCATCCCGAACTTGGAGTCCGATGTGCCGGTTTCCCAGCCCGCTGCGGCGCCGCCCTTTATCTCGGGGACAATACGCAGGGTTACATTGGCGCGCTGCCCGAGCGCCTGCGCCACCGCGAGAATACGCTTGAGCTCGGTCAGCGAATCCACATTGATCGCCTTGATTCCCGCCGCAATGACCGTGCGCAGCTCCTCTACAAGTTTGGCGACGCCATTAAAGACAATATCCCCGGGCTGAAAACCTGCGGTGATGGCTTTGTGAAATTCGCCTCCCGAATTAATTTCGATGGAGAGACCGGCGGCCCTGAACACCTGCAGCACCGCGATATTCGCGTTGGCCTTGCTGGCGAAACACACCGTGGTCTTCCGATGCTCCCGGCGGAAATGATCCAGAATGCTCTCGGCGTTACTACGGAGCTGCCGCTCGGAAAAGACGTACAGAGGCGAACCGTATTGCTCAACCAGCACGTTGATGTCGACACCATCAATGTGCAGCTGCCCATCTCGGCTGGCGAGATAATCGTTTCTGCCCCAGGGATACAGTGCGGCGGCTTCTTTCATTTTTTTGTTCTCATCGCGAGCGCTTAGGTTTCGGATTCGCCAGGCCACGGCCTGTGTATTTCCCCGATCTTAGCAACCTATCGACGACCCGAGCTATCGACTTCGCACGTGCGCTGCCCCGCAACGGAACTCCCGGGATGCTTGTCCGGCGTGGGTATTGGACCTACTATCGAGCGGACGCGGTACTTCCACCAATTTCAATAAAAAAACAGCACGCTGGATTCCCGCGTGCGCGGAGACGCCGAACCTTGATCACAACATTCCTGCGCGCTGTCGCCATCCTGGCCTGCCTCCCCTGTGTATTCGCTGCTGCACCCACGTTTGCCGGCACAATAATCCGGGACGCCACGGTGTTTGACGGCTCCGGTGCCCCCGGGGTCGTCACCTCGGTCAAGATTGACGGCGACCGCATTTCCGCCGTGGGCGACATAACACCGCGACCCGGCGACCGCGTCATTGATGCGGAAGGGCTGGTGCTGGCACCGGGTTTTATCGATACACACTCACACCACGAAATCGGCATTGACGACGCGCCCGCAGCGGCCGAAGCCATCAGCCAGGGCATCACCACCATTGTGGTAGGGCAGGACGGCAGTTCCCCGGACGAGCTGCCGCTCGCGCAGTATTTTGCCCACCGCCAGCAGCACCCGGTGAGCGTCAATATCGCCAGTTATTCCGGCCACAACACACTGCGGGAGAAAGTGATGGGCCTCGCCGAGCGCGAGGCCAGTGTCGAAGAGATCCGCAAAATGCAGGAACTGCTGCAAGCCGACATGGACGCCGGCGCACTGGGCCTGTCCACCGGACTCGAATACGACCCCGGGATCTATTCCAGCACGGGCGAGGTGCTGGCGCTGGCCGGGATTGCCGCGTCTGCGGGCGGGCGCTATGCCAGCCATCTGCGCAGCGAGGATCGGCATTTCTGGGAGGCACTGGAGGAACTGCTGACCATCGGTGAGCAGGCGAAACTGCCGGTGCAGGTCTCGCACATCAAGCTCGGCTCGCTGTCACTGTGGGGGCAGGCCGACAAAGTGCTGGCTCGCCTCGACGCCGCCCGGCGCACGGGCATCGACGTCAGCGCCGACATTTACCCCTACACCTACTGGCAGTCCACGCTCACCGTGCTGTTTCCGGAGCGCAACTTTGATGACCTCGCCGCCGCGGAGTACGCGCTCAGCGAGCTCACCACCGCCGATGGCATGCACATCACCCAGTTTGATGCACGCCCGGAATTCGTCGGGAAAACCATTGCGGAGATCGCCGCCTCACGCCGCGAGAAGCCAGCCGTCACTTATCTGTGGCTGCTCCGCCTGGCCGGGGAGTACAGCCCCGAGTTCGATGGCCAGCAGGTCGTGGGGGTCAGTATGAGCGAGGCAGATGTCGAGCGGTTCATCACCTGGGAGCACAGCAATTTTTGCTCCGACGGCGCGCTGAATGACGGGCACCCCCGCGGTATCGGCAGCTTTCCCCGCATTTTGGGCCGCTATGTGCGCGAGCAAAACGCCCTCGACCTTGCGCGCGCGATACACAAGGCCACCGGCCTCGCCGCCCAGCACATGGGCATTCGGCAACGCGGCCAGATTCGCCCCGGTTATTACGCCGACCTGGTGCTGTTTGATCCGGAACGGATCATCGACCGCGCCAGCATAGAAAAACCGGGACTGGCTTCCGCAGGTATATCCAGCGTATGGGTCAATGGCGTAGCGGTGTACCGGGATGACGCGGTGACCGGAGCGCCGGCGGGTGTGATCATCAGGCGCTGAGACCGCACAGCGAATGCGCCGTGCGGCCCACATTCGATCTTATCTGCGGGGCAACAACCCGCCCGCATGCGCCATCACATGAAACACATAGTTCTGCTCGTGAGTGCCGGACAGCAATTGTGAGCCAGGGCCGCGCGCCCAGATGCCCACATCCTCACCGCCGTGGGTTTCACCCGATGTCGGCACCATAGCCTCTTGGAAATACCCGGGGTTCTGCGTGTTCACCTTGGTGATGTCGGCGCGTCCCGCGTGGGTATGTGCGTCCTCGCGAATGTCGGAGTTGGTCTCTTCACCGAGGTCGGCAAATCCCTGGCCATTGGCGTAGCCAACGGTGGTATAGGGCTTGCCATCCGCGGCCAACTGTGGGGTTTTCATCGGCTCGCCGCGCGCGTCATTGCTCACCACTTTGCCGAGGATCGGGTTGCCGCGGGTGGGGTAGCCGGCAATGGTGAAGGTGTGACTGTGGTCCGCGGTGACAATGATCAGGGTGTCTTTCGCATCGGTCTTGTCCATGGCGACCTGCACCGCCTTGGCGAACTCCACCGCATCGTGCAGTGCGTTGTAGGCATTACCCGCGTGGTGGCCGTGGTCGATACGGCCGCCTTCCACCATCAGGAAGTAGCCGTCCCTGTCTCGATTCAGCAACTCAATGCCCTTGGCGGTCATCTCACTCAGGGAGGGCTCACCGGCCTTGTCATTGCCGCGGTCTGACTCGTAGCGCATGTGCGACGGCTGGAACAGGCCCAGCAGTTTGCCGGTGGTTTTGCTGTCGATCTTGTCGAAACCAGCGCGATCCTCGATATACACCCCATTCTTGCCGTAGCGGTTCTGCCACTCGCTTACCAGGTTGCGGCCGTCCTCGCGCTTGCCGGCGGCGCCTTCCAGGTCGGTGACGTCCGCGGGCAGGAAGCCGCGACGACCGCCGCCCATGATCACGTCAATACCGTCGCCCACCGGCATCGCCACCAGCTGCGCGGCGATATCGACGCAACCTTGCGGGGCTTTGTATTCCCAGTCGCGCTCCGGCACCTTGGCGAAGGTGGCGGCGGGGGTAGCGTGGGTAATGCGCGCGGTACTGATGATACCGGTGGCTTTGCCACGGCCTTCCGCCAGTTCCAGCGCGGTGGTCAGCGGGTGTTCCAGGCTCGCCTTACAGTCGCCGCGGGTCACGCTCTCATCCACACCGATAAAACCGGCCTTGGTTTTTACGCCGCTCATCAGCGCGCTGGCGGTACCGGCGGAGTCCGGGGTCTGCTGGTTGGTGTTGTAGGTTTTGATCAGGCCGGCGAACGGCATCTTCTCGAAGCTGAGCAGGTATTCCTCACCAGACAAGCCCTGCTGCTGGCCGGCGAGAATCCGCGCAGCGGTCACCGTGGAGATACCCATGCCATCGCCGATAAACAGGATCACATTCTTCGCGGCACCGCGCTTGTTGTTGATTTTCACCTGCGCCGCCTGTTGCAGGCGGTCCTGGGCTTCGCTGAACCAGTGGCTGTTGCGCTGGCTGGCGGACAGGCCTTCGGCGCTTACAGAAGCCGAAAGTGTGGCGGCGGTAAGCGCGGCGGCGAGTGCCGCGCCAATGGATGTGCGGATCATGGAGTTCTCCCGGGCAAAGAATGGCGCCAATTAGACGGGGGAGATATTACAGAATGGTGACGTCGGCGACGACCACCTCCTTGCCCGCGGCCGTCAGCGGTAGGAGACCACCTCTTGCACCCCGGTCTCCTGCCCCTCGCGCACTTGCCGCAGGAAGTTGTCTCTGGGCCCCAGCACCGCGTCGCGGCCCTCTTGGAAGCTCTGCTCCTCGACGATGGCGCGGTAGGCCTTGTTCAGATCCAGCGCGCGACGGGGCGAGGGCATGATCAGGGTGTTGATGTCGGCGGCCAGGCGCTCGAGCATGGCGCTTTTCAAACTGCCATCTTCCGTGAAAAAGCGCGCGCGTACCTCGGTATTGGAGCGGTACTCGTCGGCGTTGCCCACCTGCTGCAGGTAAAACGCGTATTCCCCCTGACCATCTTGCCGCCGCGGTTCGGGTATCCCCACCAGCGGCCGCTGGGTCCAGTGGTACCAGCCGCGCTGGAAACTGTCCGACGCCTCCAGTTTGCGGCTCATGGCGAAACTGCCATCAACATTGGCGCCGATGGCACCGTGGCAGCCAGTGCAGGTGGCGAGCTCCTCAAACGACTGCGGGCGCAACGCGCCGTGCGCATCTTCGATAAAACCGCTGTAGCGCCAGCCGCGGCGATTGCTGACACCGCGTTCTATATCCCCCACCACCGGCTCGAGGCGGTCGGGAAAATCGTGCGCTTCCTTGAGTTCATTGGCGGCGAGTTCGCGGTGCTGGAAATAATTGACCCAGCGCACCTTGCGCGCGTATCTCAGCTCTTTCATGCGCGGCGCCATGCTCACCTGGCCGTCGGCGCCCACATCGAGGTAGCGCACGCTGTGCAGGAATTCGGTACCCAGTGGATAGGCGCCGGCGGACAGCGGTGCCTTGTCGCGCAGCTGGGCCAGGCGCGCGGCACCCACGTAGGACATGAAACGCTGCTCCCGCGGTGCCCAGTCATAGGCAACCTTTGTCGCGGTCGAGAGTTCACCGTTTTTGTCGAGATCGACCTTGAGAGTTTTTTCATCCACCGCGGCGATCGCGACATCCGCGCGCTTGATCAGTGCCTCAACGATGGCGAGATTTACCCGGTAAACCGCGCTGCTGTAATTACCGCTCTCGCTGTTGCGGTACATTTCCGGCAGACGAATCAGCACGTCGTCGGTGGAACCGTTAGTGGGAAAAAACGTGCCGGGAAACGGCGTATAGGCCAGCGCACGCCAGCCGGTAAAATTACCGTTGCCATCGCGGTCAAAACCTTCGCTGTCGAATGCAAATTCCACATCCGGCACATAGCCATCCCAGGTACCGTTGCGATTGCCATCCCAGTGCGCCGGCAATTTCTGCGCAAGCGTTTGCGCGAGTGGAATGCTGCGATCCTGCGCACGATAGTTGTCCTCACGCACATAATCGAGAATGGTTTTGTCGCTCACCGATGCGAGATATTCACTGCGATCCTTGAACAGGTTGTGCCAGCGATTCTGTCGCGCGGGTTCGGCGAAGTCGTACACCAGTTGCAGGTCGAGATCGTTAGTGAAATTCGGGGCCTGGCCATTGGTGTGGCAGACGTAGCAGGGATTACTCGCTGGCCCCGCAGTATTCTCGGTTTTGGTGTAGCACTGGGGCGGGGTGACGGCCGCGGGATTCGACAGATAGAGGCGGCCCAAATTTTTTGCTGCACTTTCCGGCTCTTTTGCCTGCGCAGGTACACCGAAAAAAGTTTGCCCGCAAATCATGGCGACGGCGAGCGCCGCGAAAAAGGAAGCACGCATAACTCTGACTCAAAAAAGCTGATTCGAAAAACAGGAAAGCCAGAACCCCAGGAAATCAATTCAGGGTTCTGGCAGAGAGAGCGTCGAGGAATTACTCCGCGCTTACATCCATGGCCGGGAAGGGACCGACGTAACCGGTGTAGGCACGGTGCTCCAGCGAGCCGGGTGCCAGCTTGTCGCCGTCGGATTCGCCGTAGGGATGCTGCACCACGCTCATCAGGTAACCAAAACCATTGATGTTCGGGTACCAGTAGGGCGAGGTGGTTTCAGAGCCGTAGGGCGTGGTCTGGATACGGGTGAGGCCGCCGGTGGAATCCGCAGCGTCGACCTCGTCCAGGTTCAGGGACCAGATCACATCGTTCTGGTGACCGGAGCCGGTGTCCTCACCGATGACCAGGGTGTTGTAACCGGTGATGAAGGTGACGTTGTCCGGATTGGCGATGGCGTCGACATCGCAGGTATTGCCGGCGAAGGCGCTGTCTGCAGCGTATTGCGTGGGAATACCACCGATCAGGCCGTACATGTTGGTGGCAACGTAATCGGAACCGATCTCACTGTCTGCGGCAACGTCCAGCTGGTACACCGCACCACAGGCGTTGGCTTCGGCAATCTGCACATCGCCAGCGCCATCGGTCATTCCCTTGCCCACTTCACTCATCGCCAGGTACAGCTTGCTCCCGGCCGGATCAAAGGTGATGCCTTCTTCCTTGCGGAATTCGGTGGAGGCACCCATGAGTGCGGCGTAACGCCGGGTTTCCAGGCGCGAGGCGATCTTTTCCATGCCCGGCTTCAGGCTAAGACATTCCTTGTTGCCGTTGGTCGCGGTATCGATACAGCCTTCGGCGTCCACTTCAAAAATATCGCTGAAGGTAATCGCGGGGACACCATCGGCACCGTGCACAGCGGCGTCGATCTCGGCGTCGGTGGCATGGCCCAGGGATACCCACTCCAGGTCGGCAGCACCCAAGCCTTCGGCGGAAGTCTGGTTCCACTTGGCGGCGTAGACGGTACCCGCGCTCAGGTCACCGGCGGTATCGGCGATAAACATATACAAACCAACGTTGGTGCCGTCGTCGGTCATGTAAACGCTTTTGCTGTCGGGCATCACGTAGGACAGCTCGAACGCCAGGCGCCCCATGGCGTAGTGCTTGGTCAGCTCGGTAGTGGGTGCCGCATCGCCCTCGGCGTTTACATTGATCTCGATATTCCAGCCGTAGAAATAGGGGTTCCACTGGCTGGGATCGGCGTAATACTCCAGCATGGTCGCGGAGTAGCCGTCTGCTGCCGTTTCCACACTGGTGGGCAGGCTGCGGGCGTCCGGCTCGTATTCTTCGGAGGCCAGGTGTGCATTCCACGGCGTAACAGAAGCGGCGCAGTGCACCCAGCCACCGTCAACGCCGGACTGGTCTATCTGCCACAGCTCTTTGGGGCTGAGTTCTCCAGTAGTTGCATCCTGATCCAGTTCCATCAGGAACATGGCACCGGGGCGGGTTTCCATCTGCGATACGGAGAACAGGCGGTCGCCGATGGGCAGCAGCGAGGTGTGCTCGTTGGCGTCGGTCACTTTGATCATGCCGTCGTCGTCGTACAGTGCCTGGCCGGCGGCGTCCACCAGCAGTCCGAAAGTCACATTGCCATTTACCACGTCGCCAGAACGCAACAGCGTGTGGAAGCCAATCTCGTACTCTTCGCCATCCACTGCCACTTTCGGTGCAGCCATAATCTGGCGCTTTTCCTGGTCGGTACTGGGGGTCGCCACACCGGTAAAACTCAGGGTGCGCACTGGTGTTTCGCCCGTGCCATCATCGGGATCCGGCATCGGCACTTCGACTTCCGGCTCATTGCGGTGGTTGTCGTCACTACAGGCGGGAATCAGTGCAAAGGCAGCGAGAATAACCCCAAGCTTCAAAGCCAGCGGTGTTTTTGAGAACGGAATCATTGTGTAAGCCCCAAGCTTAAAAATATTTTGCGCCGGGGATTTAAACGACCAGAGGTGACAGGGACGTGACAGATGAGCCTGCCACTGTGAAGGATGGATGAAGTTTATGTGAATCGGGATTCCGGTCACACTCGGAAAAATGGCGGGATGCGTGAAATATTTTTTTCAATTAACCGATAAACTTCACTGCACACTCGTCCGGGTCGCGGCCCTTGCCTTCCCGCTGCAGGCGCTCGAGATAACTCTGCCACTTTTCCGTGCGGGTATCGCACAGTTCACGCAGGTAAGCCCAGGTGTAAATACCACTGTCGTGGCCATCGTCGAAAAATATCTGCAGCGCGTAGCGGCCGGCGGACGCAATCTTTTCCACGCCCACATGTATTTTTCCGCTGACCAGGGTTCCATCACCGACACCGTGACCACGCACCTCTGCACTGGGGGAATAGACCCGCAGGTATTCCGCCGGCAGTTCGAATTCTCGATCGGCGTAGTTTAGGATGAGTTTTTTACCGGCCTTGTCGAGGCGAATTTTTTTCGGGGCGGACATGATTTAATCCGGAAATTTACGACATACGGGCCGCGTAGTGCGGCCCATATGTGTATCGAAAAAGAATGGATCAGAGAATAAAGCGCGAGAGATCTTCGTCTTTACTCAGTTCGCCCAGATATTTATCCACATAGGCGGCATCGACGGTCACGCTGGTGTCACCATCACCACCGGCAAAGGAAATTTCCTCCAGCAGCCGTTCAAGTACGGTGTGCAGGCGGCGCGCACCGATATTTTCGGTGGATTCATTCACATCGTAGGCCACTTCCGCGATGCGACGGATGCCGTCCTCGGTGAAGCTCAGGTCCACACCTTCGGTGGCGAGAAGCGCTTTCTGCTGTTCGGTGAGCGAGGCGCTGGGCTCGGTGAGAATGCGCTGGAAGTCATTGGAGGTGAGTGAACTCAGTTCCACGCGAATCGGCAGACGGCCCTGCAGTTCCGGAATCAGGTCGGAAGGTTTGGCCAGATGGAACGCACCGGAAGCGATAAACAGGATATGGTCGGTCTTGAGCATGCCGTACTTGGTGGTAACGGTGCAGCCTTCGATCAGTGGCAGCAGGTCGCGCTGCACACCTTCGCGGGAGACGTCAGCGCCGCTGTTGCCCTGACGCTTGGCGACCTTGTCGATCTCATCGATA
>NZ_DATCMV010000185.1:0-30373 GCF_036563125.1 Microbulbifer sp. | reverse complement strand
CGTCACGACCCCTGTGTGGGCATCCGCGCAACCCCCATCGCCGAGGCGATGATGGCGATTGTGCTGATGGATCATGTACTGCGCCAGCGTGGGCAGAACGGGGATGTGGAGTTTGGCCTGAAGATTCCTGCGGGCGAGCCAGGCTGACTCGCAGGGAATTTCCGACATAAAAAAAGGCGGGGCGCCAACAGCGCTCCGCCTTTTTTGTTGGCCGGCCGGTTATTACAGGTGCAGGCTCAGGCCCAGGTAGGGGCCTTTGATTTCCAGGTTGGGTTCCAGCTCGTCCAGTTCCGGGGCGTCGATGGACATGGCGCGGTAGCCGGCTTCCACGGCGAAATCCAGCGCGGGTACGAAGTCCCAGCGGATTTTCGCAGTCAGGTCGGTGATTTTGTCACCGTCATACTCGATGCCGTTGCCCTGGGCAATGATGGACCAGCCGGTAAACGGCAGATCGAAGCGGGCCATGCCGTAAACCATCGGCAGGGTGCCGGCAAAATCGAGAGTGACGGGTTCATTGCCGAAGCCCATCACTTCCAGGGAGCCGTCGAAGTTGCGCGCGGTCAGGCCCAGGTCCAGGTTTACCCAGTTATCCAGGATTTCGTAATAGAGGGTAGCGTCGGTGTGGCTCAGGTCCAGACTGCTATTGATTCCGTCAAACTCGGACTCAATTTGGGAGTGCGCCACCAGGATGTTTGGCACCAGCGGGATCGGGTGCTCCAGCGCAGCCTGCAGGAAGGTGTTGTTGTCTTCCTTCAGGTAATCGCCGTTCAGCACGTTGTTCAGATCACCGCTATAGCTCGGTTTCCATACGCCGGCAGTGGCATCAAATCCGAGAATAGTGTCAGCGCTGGCACCGGCAGAAGCCAGGGCGGTACAGATAGCCAGAGTTATTTTTTTCATTGGAGTCTCTCCCATTAGATTCTGCCGCGCATTCTAACGGGTTTACGTGAAAGTTCCCTGACCAGTTGTCGATTTTGAGATTTCTTTACGTTTACGGGAGATTTAGAGCCCCCTGGCTTCCTTGAATAGCAGCTGCTGCAGCGCGTTGGCGGCATTGCTGAGGGTGCGGTTGCGGTGATAGATGATGCCCAGATTACGCACGATGCTCAGTTGCGGCATGGGCAGTTCCGCGAGGGTCTCATCCACCAGGGTTTTCGGCAGCACGCTCCAGCCGAGGCCGACGCCGGCCATCATCTTGATGGTTTCCAGGAAGTTGGTGGCGAGCTTGGCGGTGAGTTTGAGGCCGTGGGCGTCGAACTCGCGCTTGATCAGGCGCCCGGTGTAGGTGTTCATATCCGGCAGGATCGCCGGGTACTGGGCCAGCGCCGGCAGGTCTAGCTCCGGCATCTGCGCCAGCGGGTGGTCCGGGGCGGCGACCACCACACAGGGGTCCGGCCAGATAATCTGGGCGTTGAGGCTGGGGTAATCCTTCAGCGCCAGGGTGACCACGGCGAGTTCGTATTCGCCGGCCATCAGTGCCTCGTACGCCTGCTCGGAGTCGAGAAAATCGATATCCAGGGCGACGTCCGGGTAGCGGGTACTGAAGTCCTTCAATACCGGGGGCAGATGGTGCAGCCCGACGTGGTGGCTGGTGGCAATGCGCAGGCTGCCGCCGATGGTTTCGCCGAGGCTTCTGAGCTCCCGTTCCGCGTCGCTCACTTCGTTCAGGATATGGCGGGCGCGGGGCAGCAGGGCGCGGCCGGCATTGGTAAGCTGCAAGCGGCGGCCGATGCGGTCGAACAGCGGTGTGCCCAGTTGCTGCTCCAGGGAGGCGAGGCGTTTGCTCACCGCCGGCTGGGTCAGGTGCATCTGTTCCGCTGCTTCGGACACCGAGCCCTGTTCGGCGATCGCCAGGAAAGCTCTAAGCCACTGAATTTCCATAGATGTCCGCCTGCACTGTTGGAGTATTCCAAAAACGAATGCGCCATATAATAAATATAAATTGATGTTATTCAATCCCCCCCCTAGACTCCGGCATGTTATCCATAGAGGAGATGGGGCTATGGGCCACCCTGAGAATAAAAAGCAAACTCTCTACGACAAGCTCTGGGAAGACCACCTTGTAAAAAGCCGCGACGACGGCACCGCACTGATTTACATCGATCGCCACCTGATTCACGAGGTGACCTCACCGCAGGCGTTTGAAGGCCTGCGTCTGGCGGGGCGCAAGCCTTGGCGTACCGATTCCGTGGTGGCCACACCCGACCACAACGTGCCTTCCGATGCGGCAGAGCGCGCCGGTGGTATCGAAGGTATCCAGGACGAAGTGTCCCGGATTCAGGTCAAGACCCTGGATGAGAACTGCAAGGACTTCGGCATCGTCGAGTTCGGTATCAATGATCCCGGCCAGGGCATCGTGCATGTGATTGGTCCTGAGACCGGTGCGACCCTGCCAGGTATGACCGTGGTGTGTGGCGATTCCCACACCTCTACCCACGGCGCGCTGGGTGCGCTGGCGCACGGTATCGGCACTTCCGAGGTGGAGCACGTGATGGCCACCCAGTGTCTGATCCAGAAAAAGATGAAGAACATGTTGGTGCGCGTGGATGGCGAGCTCGGCCAGGGTGTAACCGCGAAAGACGTGGTACTCGCGATCATCGGCAAGATCGGCACTGCCGGCGGTACCGGTTACGCCATCGAGTTCGGTGGCTCGGCGATTCGCTCCCTTTCCATGGAAGGCCGTATGACCGTGTGTAACATGGCGATCGAAGCCGGTGCGCGTGCGGGCATGGTGGCAGTGGACCAGACCACGCTGGACTATGTGAAAGGCAAACCCTACGCGCCCAAGGGCGAGCAGTGGGATATGGCGGTGGCGAACTGGAGCCGCCTGCACTCCGACGACGGCGCGCACTTTGATGCAGTGGTCGAGCTGAAGGCGGAAGACATCGAGCCGCAGGTAAGCTGGGGAACTTCCCCGGAAATGGTGTCATCGGTCAATGCGCTGGTGCCGAACCCTGCGGAAGAAAGCGATGCAACCAAAAAGGCCGGTATCGAGCGCGCGCTGGAATATATGGGCCTGACCGCCGGCCAGAAAATTACCGATATCAACCTGGATCGCGTATTCATCGGTTCCTGCACCAACTCCCGCATCGAGGATTTGCGCGCTGCGGCGGAAGTGGCCAAGGGCCACAAGAAAGCCGACAGCGTGAAACAGGTGCTGGTGGTTCCGGGCTCCCAGTCTGTAAAGGCAATGGCGGAAAAAGAGGGACTGGACAAGGTATTTATCGAAGCGGGTTTCGAGTGGCGCGAGCCCTCCTGCTCCATGTGCCTGGCGATGAACGCGGACAAGCTGGGCGCCGGCGAGCACTGCGCCTCCACTTCCAACCGCAACTTTGAAGGTCGCCAGGGCTACGGTGGTCGCACCCACCTGGTGAGCCCGAGCATGGCGGCAGCGGCGGCGATTGCCGGTCATTTTGTGGATGTGCGCGAATTTCAGAAGGAGGCCGTGTAATGAAGGCTTTTACCAAGCATGTGGGCACGGTGGCACCGATGGATCGCGCCAATGTGGACACAGATCTGATCATTCCGAAGCAGTTCCTGAAGTCGATCAAGCGCACCGGCTTCGGCCCGAACCTGTTCGATGAGCTGCGCTACCTCGACGAGGGGCAGCCAGGGCAGGATTGCAGCCAGCGTCCGGTGAATCCGGATTTTCCGCTGAATTTCCCGCGCTTCAAGGGTGCTTCTGTGCTGTTGGCGCGCAAAAATTTTGGCTGTGGCTCCAGCCGTGAGCACGCGCCCTGGGCGCTGGATGATTACGGTTTCCGTGCGGTAATTGCACCGAGCTTTGCGGATATTTTCTTCAACAACTGTTTCAAGAATGGCCTGCTGCCGATTGTGGCGGACGAGGCGGTCGTGGATCAGCTGTTTGCGGAAATGTACGCGCAGGAAGGTTACGAACTGACCATTGATCTGGAAAAGCAGCAGATCGTCAAACCGAACGGCGAAACCATCGATTTCGAAGTGGATGCGTTCCGCAAGCACTGCCTGTTGAATGGGCTCGATGATATCGGCCTGACGCTGGAAGATGCGGATGATATCCGCGCGTATGAAGCCAAGCGTCGCGAGCAGGCGCCGTGGTTGTTTGACGCGGTGAAATAACTGCGCGAGAGGGGAATTAGGAAAAGAACATGAGCAAGAAAATTATGATCCTCCCGGGCGATGGTATTGGCCCGGAAATCATTGAGCAGGCGGTTGCGGTTCTGAAAACCGCGGACGAAAAATTTGGCCTGGGACTGGAGTTTGCCGAAGGCCTGATCGGTGGTGCTTCCATCGACGCACACGGCGAGCCGCTGACCGACGCCGAGCTGGAGAAAGCTGGCGCCTGCGACGCGGTGCTGCTGGGTGCAGTAGGTGGCCCCAAGTGGGACAAGCTGGATCGCGCCATTCGCCCGGAAAGAGGCCTGCTGAAAATTCGCAGCGGTCTCGGTCTGTACGCCAACTTGCGCCCGGCCATTCTGTATCCGCAACTGGCAGACGCCTCTTCACTGAAGCCGGAAGTGGTCTCCGGTCTGGACATCCTGATCGTGCGCGAACTCACCGGCGGCATTTATTTCGGTGAGCCCCGCGGTATCCGCACGCTGGAAAATGGCGAAAAGCAGGGCTTCAATACCTACGTGTATAAAGAGTCCGAAATCGAGCGCATCGCGCGCACGGCGTTCGAAGCAGCGCAGAAGCGCGGCGGCAAGCTGTGTTCCGTCGACAAGGCCAACGTACTGGAAGTTACCGTACTGTGGCGCGAAGTGCTGGACCGCCTGGCCCCGGAATATCCGGATGTGGAGCTGTCGCACATGTACGTGGACAACGCCGCGATGCAGCTGGTGCGTGCGCCCAAGCAGTTTGACGTAATGGTGACCGGCAATATGTTCGGCGACATTCTGTCCGACGCTGCCGCCATGCTTACCGGCTCCATCGGCATGCTGCCCTCTGCCTCACTGAACGAATCCGGTTTCGGTCTGTACGAACCCTGCCATGGCAGTGCGCCGGATATCGCAGGGCAGGGCATTGCCAACCCGCTGGCCACCATTCTCTCCGCGGCGATGATGCTGCGTTACTCACTGGATATGGGCGAGGCTGCAGATGCCATCGAGGCGGCGGTGAGCAAGGTGCTGGACCAGGGATTGCGCACGGCTGACATCTACACCGAAGGTTGTAAAAAGGTCTCCACCGCGGAAATGGGCGCAGCCGTGGTGGCCGCTTTCTGAGGCGGCACCGGTTAAATATCTCGCGCTGTCCCGGCAGGAGCCGGGACTTGAACTCTCACAGATTTGACAAGGTAATGAAATGAACAAGGTAGGATTCGTAGGCTGGCGCGGTATGGTCGGCTCCGTTCTTATGGGTCGCATGCTGGAAGAAAACGACTTCGCGCATATCGCCGAGCCGGTATTTTTTTCCACCTCCAATGCCGGTGGTAAAGCGCCGGAAATTGGCAAGGAAATCGCCCCATTAAAGGACGCCTACGATCTGGAAGCGCTGGCGGAGCTGGATGCGATCGTCAGCTGCCAGGGAGGCGACTACACCAAGGAAGTGTTCGGCAAACTGCGTGAAAAAGGCTGGAATGGCTACTGGATCGACGCGGCCTCCAGCCTGCGTATGAATGACGATGCGATCATCGTACTGGACCCGGTAAACCGGGAGGTGATCGACCGCGGTATTGAATCCGGGGTTAAGAATTACATCGGCGGCAACTGTACCGTGAGCCTGATGTTGATGGGCCTGGGTGGCCTGTTCAAGGCGGGCCTGGTGGAGTGGGTTACCTCCATGACGTACCAGGCGGCCAGCGGTGCCGGCGCCAAGAACATGCGCGAACTGATTTCCCAGATGGGCGCGATTCGCGACGGCGTCGCCGCAGAACTGGCGGACCCCGCCAGCGCGATTCTGGATATCGACCGCAAGGTGGTGGAAACCATGCGCGGCAGTGATTTCCCCACTGCCGAGTTCGGTGCGCCGCTTGCTGGCAGCCTGTTGCCGTGGATCGACACCCAGCTGGAAAATGGCCAGAGCCGTGAAGAGTGGAAGGCGCAGGCGGAGGCCAACAAAATTCTCGGCACCAGCGCCGTTGTGCCGGTAGATGGCACCTGCGTGCGCATCGGCGCGATGCGCTGCCACAGCCAGGCGTTTACCGTGAAGCTGAAAAAGGATGTGCCGCTGGCCGAAATCGAGCAGCTGATTGCTTCCGCCAACGACTGGGTGAAAGTGGTGCCGAACGACCGCGCCATCACCGTGCAGGAGCTGACGCCCACCGCGGTGACCGGCAAGCTGGAAATTCCGGTTGGTCGCCTGCGCAAGCTGAGCCTGGGTGGGGAGTACCTGAACGCCTTCACCGTCGGCGACCAGCTGCTGTGGGGCGCCGCCGAGCCGCTGCGCCGTGTGCTGCTGATCCTGCTGGGCAAGCTGTAAGCGTAATCCCGCCCATTTCGCCGCCCCAATTCCCTGGGGCGGCTTCCTTCCGCCTCCTCCACGCGTATAATCCCCCGCATTTTTCAGGCTGCTGAAATTATCGCCGAACTGGCCTAAAAGCAGTCGACCCACAGCATGAGTACAGATATGACTGAATCCAACCGGGAACTGGTGATCCTTGGCGTCGGCAGTGCGCCCTTTGATGCGCTGCTGGAGATTCTCGAGGAGCGCAATACCGTTACCCCCGCGCAGCTGAAACTGGTGGTGGCGGACGAGGCCGAGGCCGATCCGCAGGTGTTCGCCAATCGCAGTATTCCGGTGGTACCGCTGAGTGAGTTTGCGTTTACCGCAGATCAGGTGGTGTTGCTGTTGACCGGTGGCGAAGCTGCCGCTACGGCAATGGCCAAGGCGGAGGACGCTGGAGCCTGGGTGGTGGATGCCGCCGGTATCAGCCGTGGTGATGAATCCGTCGCCCTGATTCATCCGCTGCTGAATGCGGCGGAACTGCAATCTGTCGAGCGCAAAGTGGTGGCGGTACCGGGTGCTGGCGCGGCGATGGTCGCGGAGGCGCTGTTCCCACTGAAAGTGCAACTGAAGTCTGTGGAAGTGGTACTAATTCAGCCGGTGTCCGCCCTCGGCAAGGCCAGCGTGGATGCCGCCGCGGCGCAGACCGCGCGTCTGTTCAACGGCCAGGAGCCGGAGGTGGATGAAACCACCGGGCAGCGCCTCGCGTTCAATCACCTGAGCTCTGCCGAAGCACTGCTGGAAAGCGGGCATAATTTGAGCGAACTGGCGCTGGTGGTCGAGCTGCGTCGCCTGCTGGGCGATTCCGTTGCGCTGGATGCCACGATTAATACGGCGTCGGTGTTTCATGGCCAGCTGGCGAATCTGAGTGTGCAGTTCGAGAGCCCGGTGGAGCTTGCAACCGTGCGCGGCCTGCTGACCAACGGCGCGCGCCTGGAAATGCGCGAGCGCCCGTCGGCACAGGATGCGGTGGGTAGTGAAAATACCCTGGTCGGACGTCTGCGCTCCGGGCTGCTCGGTCCGGCATGGGTTAATTTTTGTGCAGCATCTGACAATTTGAGGAAAGACGTCGCAATTAACTGTGTACAGATTGTCCACTTGTTGCTAAAAACCCATTGATATTTAATACTTAGCGGCCTTTCTGAAGGTTTCTTCTTAACATTACCCGCGCTTGGGACCCGGTGTTGCGTGGGGGCAGTACCGAAAATATGTGAGGAGAAACCCGACGGGCTAAGTCTTTTTCGGGGGGCGACTCTTTCGCTGGAGAGTTTCGCCAGAGAATAGAGCCTGGTGTCTGAACACTGGTTCTTTTGATTAAAAAATGCGCGGATTGCCGCGCAATCCGGTTTCTGTTTCAGGCTTTTTGGTTGATTAACAAACAGATTCCGGAGTGATTCTAAAAATAAAGGGAATCGGTTATGCGTGTGCAAAAGCTGGCACTTGCAGTTGGTCTGGTCAGCGCACTGGGAGGCAATGGGGCTCTGGCGCTCGGTCTGGGTGAGATCAAACTGAACTCCACCCTCAACCAACCTCTCAATGCGGAAATCAAACTGCTGCAGACCCGTGGCCTTGGTGAAAGTGAAATCAAGGTGCGCCTGGCCAGTTCCGACGATTTCGAGCGCGCCGGCGTGGACCGTGCCTATTTGCTCGAAGAACTGCAGTTCAGCGTCGACTACTCCAGTGGCGAGCCGGTGGTGCGTATCTCCAGCCGTGCACCGATCCGCGAACCTTTCCTGAATTTCCTGGTGGAAACCCGCTGGCCCAGTGGCCGTCTGCTGCGGGAATACACCCTGCTGATGGACCTGCCGGCGTTCTCCACCAATACCGCTTCCCAGCCAGTGCAGGCTGCCGAACGCGAGCGCCAGCAAGTGCGCCGCGATCCTCCGGTGCAGAAACCGGTGCAGCCCGCCGTCCAGCGTCAGCCGCAACCGGTGCAGGCGCCAGTGGAACAGCCCGAATCCGAATACCAGGCACCGCAGGAAACCCCGGCTACCGAACCCGCACAGCCGGTGTACGAAGCGCCCGCCGAGCAATACGCCGAACCCCAGGCGGAGACCTCCGCGAGTTCCGGCAGCCGTGTTTACGGTCCGGTGGAAGCCAACAAAACCCTGTGGGAAATCGCCCGCGACAGCCGCGAAACCCGCGAGGTCAGCGTGCAGCAGACCATGCTGGCGATCCAGCGTCTCAACCCTGAGGCGTTCATCAACAACAATATCAACCTGCTCAAGAAGGGCGCGGTACTTCGTCTGCCCACCAACGACGAGGTGCGCAGCCTGACCCGCTCCGAAGCGGTCACCCAGGTAGCTACCCAGAACGATGCCTGGCGCGAGCGGGTTGGTGATGCCGCTGTTACCGGTGCACCGCTGGATGGCCGCGCGGTGGTAGAAGAGACGGTCGAGAGCGATGCGCTGGAAGGTCGAGTATCCCTGGCGGCACCTGGCGACAACGAATCCGTACTCTCCGGCACCGGCAGTGGCACCAGTGAAAGCGAAGCCCTCGAAGGCGAGCTGGCGGTAAGCGAAGAAGAGCTCGACAAGTCCCGTCTGGAAAATTCCGAACTGCAGGAGCGTCTCGGCGAGCTCAACGAGCAGATCGATACCATGGAGCGCATGGTCGAGGTTTCCAACGAAGAAATGCAGGCGGTGCAGACCGCGGCGGAGCAGTCGCTCGAGAGCACTGATGCCGAAGCCGGCGCAGAAGAAATAACCGCGGAAACTGGCGAAGAAGTCGAAAATGTCGATGTCGCGCCGGTGACCGAAGATCAAAACGCCGTTGCTGAAGAGACTGCCGAGGTGGCGTCGGAAGACGACAGCGCGCGCAATCGCGTGGTGGTGCAGACCCGTGCTGAACCGACGCTGGTCGAGCGCGTGATGGAAAACATCGTGCCCATCGGTGCCGGTATCGGTGCGTTGCTGGTGGCGCTGTTCGGCTTCTTCACCTGGCGTCGCCGCCGTGAGGAAGAGGAAGCTATCCGCCAGGTTGAGGCTGAGATGGCGGCCGAGCGCGTGCAGGCGGAAACGCTGGAGTTTGCCGAAGACGATGACAACCTCTCCGCCGTGGAAGAGCTGGAAGCCGGCGAAAATTTTGACCTGGATCAGTTGGGTGAAGTGGAAACCGACGATCCCGTTGCGGAGGCGGAGATCCACCTGTCCCTGGGTCAGTACCAGGAGGCTGAGGCCAAGCTGCTGACCGGACTCAAATTGGCTCCCGCCAATATCGAGGCGCGCCTGATGCTGCTGGAGGTTTACGCCCAGCAGAAGAATGGCGAGCGGTTTGATGATCACTACCGCCAGTTGCTGGGTTACAGCGATGGCCCGGCGGCAGACCGCGCCGCGCGCCTGCGTGACACCATTCCCGGTATTGGTCCGTTTGAGGTTCCGGAGATGAATTTCTCCAGCGAGTCCCTCGAAGCCGCGCAACTTGACGACATGAGTGCGGAATTTGACGGTGCAGGCTTCGATCTCGAGGCGAGCTTTGATGACCTCGACGAATTTTCCGTTGGCAAAGATACCGATTCGGTAACGGCCACAAGTGCTGCCCAGGACGACGATGACTTCGGACTGCTGGATGAGTTGTCGCTGGATCTCGACGACGACGGTTTTGACGCTGCGCCGCAAACTGCAGAAGCCAGCGACAGTGAGTTTTCCCTCGATCTGGATCTGGGTGACGATCTGGAAAGTGATTTCGATGGCGATCTCGAATTCGGTGAGCCCGCGCTGGAAATTGCCGGTAAAGAAGATCCCGTGTTCGAGTTCGACCTGGACACCGGTGCCGAACCGAAAGCGCAAGCAGCGGCGGATAGCGATCTCGAATTCGACGATCTGATCGCCGACGGCGAGCTGGACCTCGATAGCCTGGACGATTTGGGTGAAGTGGAAGGCTTTGATGGCCTGGAGCTGGGTTCCGACTTTGATACTGAGGCGAAGCAGCCCGTGGCTGCCGCCCAATCAGCGCCCGCACTGGAAGATGGTGGTCTCGACTTCGAGCTGGACCTGACGCCGATGGGTGACGAGGACGAGCTGGCGCTGGACGACGAAGCTTTTACCAGCAGCGCGAGCGAAAGCGTTGAGCTCTCCGGTGATGAAGGCAATCTGGATGGTCTCGATCTCGACGCCATCGACCTTGATGTTATCGACCTCGGCGAGCTGGGTGATTTCGGTGACCTGGACGATATGGAGTTGGAGGGGGACCGGGAAATTGCGGTTGCCCAGGAATCTGCGAAACAGACGCAGCCGGTGGCCGCTGCCGCCGCCGATGAGGAAGCGTTGAGCGATCTGGGCTTTAATCTGGAGAGCGATCTCGATTCTGAGCTGAACCTGCTGGAAGGCGGTGATGAAGTCAGCACCAAGCTGGAGCTGGCCCAGGCCTACCTGGACATGGGCGACAAAGACGGCGCTCGCGAGATTCTGGGTGAGGTGGTGGAAGAGGCTGCCGGCGAACAGCAGCAACGTGCGAAAGACATGCTCGAGCGCATGCGCTGATATCGCCCGACGATTTATTCACGCTATCTACAGCGACAACACTTTGACCCCGCTATACGCGGGGTCTTTCTTTTTTCACGCAGGTGTAAAATCCGCTGCATGATGAACAAGATTTACCAATACAAAGCCAATGGCGAAGTGCCGGAAGGCGAGTCGCTGCCGCCGGGACTGCGCCGGATTGCGCTCGGCGTCGAGTACTGCGGTTCCCGGTTGCGGGGATTCCAGAAGCAGAGCCACGATCCTCTGACGGTACAGGAGACCCTGGAAAAGGCGATATCCAAAGTGGCGGCAGAGCCCGTCACCCTGGTGTGTGCCGGGCGCACCGACGCGGGCGTGCATGCCACCGGGCAGGTGATTCATTTTGATACCCACGCGGTCCGCCCCTGGAAAGCTTGGGTGCACGGGGTCAATACACAGATGCCGTTCGATGTGCGGGTGCACTGGGCGCAGGAGGTGCCGGCGCAGTTCCACGCACGTTTTTCCGCGCGCAATCGCACCTACCGCTACCTGATTCACAGTGCGACCACGCGCTCGGCACAGTCGGTGAATGAGGTTACCTGGACCGATCGCGAGCTGGATGTCGACGCTATGCGCGAGGGGGCACAGTATCTTATCGGCGAGCACGACTTCAGCAGTTACCGCGCTGCGCAATGCCAGGCAAAGTCGCCTGTACGCCGGTTGGTCAAGCTGGATATTGGGCGTGTCGGCCCACTGATCGTGCTCGAGGTCAGCGCGACCGCGTTCCTGCATCATATGGTGCGCAACATTACCGGTGTGTTGATGGCGGTGGGGCGTGGCGACCGCAAACCCGAGTGGGTGCGGGAAGTGCTGGAAGCGCGCGACCGGACAGCCGCCGGCGTCACCGCACCTCCCCACGGTTTGTATCTGGTGGATGTGGGCTATCCCGAAACATTCACCCTGCCGTGCGTGGAACCTGGGCCGCTGCTGGTACCGCTGCCGCTGGGTGCGATTGGCGGTGCAAGCTGATCACCATCTGCAGGAGTGACGCTCGCGTTTCGCCTACTCCCCTGATCTGCTAGTATCCCGGGCTCTCCGATTTTCTCTGCTGCCAGCGCACGGGATTCGTGGCGTTTCGTGACCGGACGCCAGCTGGCAGTGCCAGCGGTGTATGGATTATGCGCGTAAAGATCTGCGGAATTACCAGTGTTGAAGATGCCGTTCTCGCGGTGGAAGCCGGCGCGGATGCGCTTGGGCTGGTGTTTTATCCCCCGAGCCCCCGACACGTGACCCCGGAGAAGGCGGCGGAAATTGCCCGTGCGGTATCTCCGTTTGTGGTGCTCACCGGCCTGTTTGTGGATGCGCACCCGGAGCAGGTGGAGGGGGTGCTGGCTCATGTTCCCCTCAATCTGCTGCAGTTTCACGGCGACGAAAACGCGCCCTATTGCCGACAGTTTCACCGCCCGTATATCAAGGCGCTGCGCATGAAGCCGGAACTTAACCCGGTGGAGGCCATGGCGGCCTTTCCCGACGCCCGCGGCATTTTGCTCGACGCCTACCGCAAGGGGGTTCCCGGTGGTACCGGTGATACCTTCGACTGGCAGCGTGTGCCCCAGGACAGCGGTCGCCAGATAATCCTCGCCGGCGGACTGACGCCGGAAAACGTGGCTGGGGCCATTGACGCCGCACGGCCGCAGGCGGTGGACGTAAGTGGCGGTGTGGAAAGGTCCCCCGGGCGCAAAGATGTTGCCAGGGTGCGGGCTTTTATTCGCGCCGCCCGGGCCAGGCTCCCGGAGCCGCTGGAACAGAATTGACACAAGGAGTTTGAGCAGTGAGTAAAACGACTTCCCCTATCGATTACGGGGCCTACCCGGATGCCCGCGGGCACTTCGGCGAATTCGGCGGACGCTTTGTTTCCGAAACCCTGATCAGCGCGCTGGACGAGCTGCAGGAAATGTATCAGCGCCTGAAGAACGATCCGGAATTTCAGGCCGCATTCGACTACGACCTGGCACATTATGTGGGTCGCCCCTCACCGCTGTATCTGGCGGAGCGCCTGACTGCGGAAGCCGGCGGCGCGCGTATCTGGCTCAAGCGCGAAGATCTGAACCACACCGGTGCGCACAAGGTAAACAACACCGTGGGCCAGGCATTGCTGGCCAAGCACAGCGGTAAATCCCGGGTGATCGCCGAAACCGGCGCCGGTCAGCACGGTGTGGCGACCGCCACTGTGGCGGCGCGCCTGGGACTCAAGTGCGCGGTGTACATGGGCGCGGAAGACGTGAAGCGTCAGTCCCCGAATGTATATCGCATGAAGCTGCTGGGGGCCGAAGTGATTCCGGTGGAGTCCGGTTCCAAGACGCTGAAAGACGCCATGAACGAAGCCATGCGCGACTGGGTTACCAATGTGGATGACACCTTCTACATCATCGGTACCGTGGCCGGCCCGCACCCGTATCCGCAGCTGGTGCGGGATTTCAATTCCGTGATCGGCCGCGAAGCGCGCCGTCAGAGCCTGGAACAGTTCGGCCAGTTGCCGGATGCACTGGTGGCCTGCGTCGGAGGCGGCTCCAACGCCATTGGCCTGTTCCACCCGTTCCTCGCCGATGAATCGGTAAAAATGTACGGTGTCGAGGCGGGCGGTGATGGCATCGAAACCGGCCGTCACGCCGCGCCGCTGAACAAGGGCATACCCGGTATCCTGCACGGCAACCGCACCTACCTGATGGAAGATGACGACGGCCAGATCATCGAGACCCACTCTGTGTCTGCCGGTCTCGATTATCCCGGTGTCGGCCCCGAACACTCCTGGCTGAAAGATATTGGGCGGGTGGATTATGTCGCCATCAACGATGACGAAGCCCTCGCGGCCTTCCGCAAACTGACCCGTACGGAAGGGATTATCCCCGCACTGGAATCCAGCCATGCGGTGGCCTACGGTCTGAAGCTCGCGGCCTCCATGCGGCCGGACCAGAACATTGTGGTGAACCTGTCCGGTCGCGGTGACAAGGATATCTTCACCGTTGCCGCCATCGACGGCATCAAGGTTTAAGGAGTGGCATCGTGACCGAAGCAAACAGAATTGATCGCCGCTTTGCCAAACTGCGCAGCGAGGGCCGCAAGGCGCTGGTGACCTACATCGTCGCCGGTGACGGCGGCCTCGAGAATACCGTGGCGCTGATGCACCAGCTGGTGGCCAGCGGTTCCGACCTGATCGAGCTGGGTGTGCCGTTCTCCGACCCGATGGCCGAGGGGCCGGTCATCCAGAAAGGGCACGAGCGCGCGCTGGAGCAGAAGACCTCCCTGCGCAAATGCCTGGCCCTGGTTAAGGAATTCCGGGAAAAGGATGCCGATACCCCGGTGATTCTGATGGGCTACGCCAACCCGATCGTAAGAATGGGTACCGAAGCCTTCGCCGATGCCCTAAAAGAAGCCGGTGGTGACGGTGCCTTGACGGTGGATATTCCCGCGGAAGAGGCCGGACCGTTGAACGAGCTGCTGAAGGCGCGCAACCTGTGCAATATCTTCCTGCTCACGCCCACCACCAGTGATGAGCGTATTGCCGAGATCACGCGCCTGGCCAGTGGATTTGTCTACTATGTTTCCCTGAAAGGGGTCACTGGTGCCGGGCATCTGGATCTTGGCTCCGTGCGTGAAAATCTTGCGCGCATCCGCCGCCATACCGATCTGCCCCTGTGTGTGGGCTTCGGCATCAAGGATGGCGCCTCTGCCAAGGCGGTGAGTGCCGATGGTGATGGCGCGGTGGTGGGCAGTGTGCTGGTGTCCGCGGTGGGCGAATCCACCGACGCTGCCGCCGCCAAGGATCGCCTTGGCGCGCTGGTGTCGGAGATGCGCACGGCGCTGGACGCCTGAGGCGTCGGCCCTGCGTTTTGTTATTGGCCAGAAAGCCGGAATACGCGGCTTATCTGGCCAAGTGCAATTTTTTTTAAAGTGGTTTAATTCGCGGTTTTGGAATTGCCGGTCATTTATCCTTGCCCCCCATGTGATAGGGATGACGGGCGCTCAGTCCCGGCAATAAACGAATTCAGCAAGTATCGGATTTTGGAAACAGAATGAGCTGGTTAGAAAAAATTGTTCCCTCGGTGATCCGCACCGAGCGCCGTACCGGGGCCAGCAAGGTGCCGGAAGGGGTTTGGAAAAAGTGCGTGAAGTGCGATTCCACCCTGTATCTACCCGAACTGGAGCGCAATCTCGACGTCTGCCCGAAGTGTGATCATCACTTCCGCATCGGCGCGCGTCGGCGCCTGGATATGTTCCTGGACAAGGACCACCGCGAAGAGCTGGCCACGGAAGTGGAGCCGGTGGACCGCCTCAAGTTCAAGGACGTGAAAAAGTACAAGGACCGCCTGACCCAGGCGCAGAAGGCCACCGGTGAAAAGGATGCGCTGATCGCCATGCAGGGGTTGCTGGAAGGCAAGCCGCTGGTCGCGGTGGCGTTCGAGTTCGCATTCCACGGCGGTTCCATGGGCTACGTGGTGGGCGAGAAGTTCACCCGCGCGGCCCAGCGTGCACTGGAAGAGCGGATTCCCCTGGTGTGCTTCTCGGCCACCGGTGGTGCGCGTATGCAGGAGGCGCTGATCTCGCTGATGCAGATGGCGAAGACCTCTGCGGTGCTGGAAAAGCTGCGTATGGCGGGCGTGCCCTACGTCTCCATCATGACCGATCCGGTGTACGGCGGTGTGTCCGCGTCGCTGGCGTTGCTCGGCGATATCAATGCCGCGGAGCCGGGTGCCCGCGCTGGCTTTGCCGGCCCGAACATCATCGAGCAGACCATTCGCCAGAAGCTGCCGAAAGGTTTCCAGCGTGCGGAGTTCCTGCTGGAGCACGGTGCCATCGACATGATTATTCCGCGCCACGATATGCGCAATACCGTGAGCCGCCTGCTGGGCAAGCTCACCAATAACTGATCTGCGAGTCAGACCCTTCGGGCCCCGCCGAGTGCGGGGCTCGTTCCCACCCGCATTCGCGACTAAAATCCCCACACCTTTCATAAACGCATCACTCTTACTATGCGCGACCTTCAGTCCTGGCTCGCACGCCTGGAAAAACTGCACCCCACTGAAATTGAACTTGGCCTCGAGCGCGTCTCCTCGGTAGCCCGTGCCCTCGGCGTGGATACGCCCGCGCGTCGGGTCATCACGGTGGGGGGCACCAACGGCAAGGGAAGTTGCGTGCGCACCATGGAGGCGCTGCTGCGCGCTGGCGACCACTCCGTCGGCGCCTACAGCTCGCCCCATCTGCTGCGCTTCAACGAGCGGGTGCGAATAGGCGGGGAAGAGGTAGCCGACAAGGCGCTGATCGAGGCGTTTGAGGCGGTGGAGCAGGCGCGGGGGGAGACCAGTCTGACCTATTTCGAGTTCACCACCCTGGCGGCCTTCTGGCTGTTCAAGCGGGCGGGTGTGGAATTCGCGCTGCTCGAAGTGGGGCTCGGCGGGCGCCTGGATGCGGTGAATCTGGTGGATGCGGATATCGCGATCATCACCAGTGTGGCGGTGGATCACGAGGCCTGGCTCGGCAGCGACCGCGAGGTGATCGGGCGCGAGAAGGCGGGTATTTTGCGCGCGGGCAAAACCTTTGTGTGTGCCGACCCCAGGCCACCGGCGTCGGTGGTGGATGCGGCGCGCAAGCTCGAGTGTGAAAGCTTCTTTATCGGCCACCAGTTTTCCCTCGCTGACAACCGTTACCAGTTGCATGCAGAGCCGGAGCTGGACATCGGGTTGCCGGAATTGCGTCTGCCACCGGCCAGTGTGGCTGCGGCGTTGACGGCGCTGGCCATCGCCGGTGAGCTGCCGGGGGCGGATCGGGTGTTCGAAGTTCTGGAAGACCTGCGCATGCCCGGGCGCTGCCAGTCGCTGGCGTGGCAGGGGCACCAGCTGGTGCTGGACGTGGGGCACAATCCGGCGGCCGCGGAATATCTGGCGGACTGGCTGGATCGCCACCCGGTGCGGGGGCGCACCCTGGCGCTGGTGGCGGTGATGGCGGACAAGGATATTGGCGGGCTGGTCGCGCCGTTGGCCGGACACATTGATCACTGGTATCCCGCGCTGCTGCCGGGGAACCCGCGCGCGGCGGGTGCGGAGCAGCTGCTGGCAGGGCTCGCCGCTGGCGGTGTTGATTCGGGCCGGATTGAGGCGCGGTGTGAGCCGGTCGCGGGGCAGTTGTCGCGCGCCGCGGCGGCGCTGGACAGGGATGACAGGTTGCTTGTATTCGGTTCTTTCTTTACCGTTGCGGAAGCCTTGACCATTATCGGTTAGCGGCAGCTCGCACCAGAACATTGAGAGAACACCTGCATGGCCAGTCGTGACAATGACTCCTACTCCGCTTCCCCCCGCCGTCGTCTGAATGACGGGGTCAAGCAGCGTATTGTGGGTGCGCTGGTGCTGGCGGCGCTGGCGGTGATCTTCCTGCCCAGCCTGTTCGATCGCGAAGGTGCCCGCTACGTGGATGTGACCAGTCAGATTCCGCCGGCGCCGGATATCAAGCCCATCTCCATATCCGAGCCCGAACCGGTGAAGGGCATCGAGCCGGCACCGCCGGTCAACGAGGTTTTCCAGCCGGAATATGTGGAGCAGAAAACCCCGGCGCCGGATCCGGAGCAGGTTTCCCTCGAGCCGCAACAGCCGGAGCCGGAACCGACGGTTGCCGCGCAACCCGCATCCACAGCGAGCAAGGAACCCGCGCAGGCGCTGGCCGCAAGCAAGCCCGCGGCAGACAAGCAGCCGCAGCTGCCTGCAGAGGAAACCCAGCTGGACGAGCAGGGCTTGCCGGAAGGGTGGGTCATTCAGGTGGCGGCGTACAAAGATTCCGACAGTGCCGACCGCATGCGCGGCAAGCTGCTGGATGCCGGCTTTCGCGCCTATACCCGCGCGGTAGATACGCCCAAGGGCCGCTTCGTGCGGGTCTTTGTTGGCCCCAAGCTCAGTCGTACGGATGCCCAATCAGATAAGCAGAAACTGGACAAACTGCTGAAGGCGGAAACGCTCATCCTTCGCTATCGGGCCTGATAGCGCGGTTGCCCTGAGGCCTCTGCCATTTCATCCTGCTCCTCTCCCTTGCTGCGTTATCGCCGGATTTGGGCTCTGACCCGGCAGTCTGTGCCATTTCTCCAAATGCAAGTGGCCATCCAAATACACTGGATTTGGTGAACTGCTTCACTGGCCCGGGTCGGTAAGTTAGAATGCGCGCTCTTCGCGGCGGCCGCCGCGTAGCAGGTAGGGTTGAATGAACTGGGCTGACTGGACCATTCTGGCAATTGTCGCCATTTCCACGCTGATCGGCTTGGGCCGAGGCTTCGTGCGCGAAGTTCTGTCGCTGCTCACCTGGGTGGCCGCATTCGTGGTGGCGATGATGTTCCGTGACCAGCTGGCACCACTCCTCTCCAACCTTGTCGATACACCGTCACTGCAGGCCATTGCCGCCTTCGCCATTCTGTTCATCGCTACCCTGCTGGCCGGTGCCGGCCTGAATATGACCCTGTCCGCGTTCGTGGAGGCCACCGGCCTTTCCGGAACCGACCGGGTGCTGGGTATGGTGTTCGGTCTGTTTCGCGGCGGCATCATAGTGATGGCACTGCTGATCTTTGCCCCGGCGCTGGCGCCGGTGCAAGAGGACCAATGGTGGCAGGAATCGACGCTAATACCTCGCTTTCTCACATTTGAGGATCGCGCGCGCGAAGCGGCAGGCGCGATCAAGGATTTCTTCGCAGGGCAATTTGATTGATCGTAGGTCTGCAGGAGGCAGCACACGATCACCTTGACCATTTCGAAACGACTGGGGTTATCTGAAGTATGTGTGGCATCGTTGGAATCGTTGGCAAGAGTGACGTCAATCTGCAGTTGTATGACGCGCTCACCATGCTGCAGCACCGGGGCCAGGATGCCGCGGGTATCGTCACCTGTGATGGCGACCGCCTGAACCAGCAGAAGGCAAACGGCCTGGTGCGGGATGTGTTCCGCGCGCGCCATATGCAGCGCCTCACCGGCAACTTCGGTATCGGCCATGTGCGCTACCCGACCGCCGGCAGCTCTGGCCCGGCACTGGCGCAGCCGTTCTACGTCAACTCCCCTTACGGCATTGCCATGGCTCACAATGGCAACCTCACCAATGTGAAAGAGGTGAGCGAGGAGATCTTCCAGCAGGACCTGCGCCACATCAATACCGACTCCGATTCCGAAGTTCTGCTCAACGTTTTTGCCCACGAACTGCACAAACTGCACAAACTCCAGCCCAAGGCCGAAGACATCTTCACTGCGATGCGCGCAGTACACAAACGCGTGCGCGGCGGCTACGCCTGTGTGGCGATGATCGTCGGGTACGGTGTGGTGGCGTTCCGCGACCCCAACGGTATCCGCCCGCTGGTCTACGGCAAGCGTGAAACCGATCAGGGTACCGAATATATGGTGGCCTCCGAATCCGTGGCCCTCGACGTACTGGGTTACACCCTGGTGCGCGATGTGGCGCCGGGTGAGTGTCTGTACATCGAGCTGGATGGCACCCTGCATTCCGAGCAGTGTGCGGAAAACCCGCAGCTGCGCCCGTGCATTTTCGAGCACGTGTACTTTGCCCGTCCGGACTCCATCATGGATGGGGTTTCCGTACACAAGGCGCGCCTGCGTCAGGGCGAACACCTGGCAGAGAAAATCCTGCGCGAGCGCCCGGATCACGATATCGACGTGGTCATCCCGATTCCTGATTCCTCTCGCTCTGCGGGCCAGATGGTGGCACACCGCCTGGGAGTGAAATTCCGTGAAGGTCTGGTGAAGAACCGCTATATCGGCCGTACTTTCATCATGCCGGGCCAGAAGCAGCGCAAGAAGTCTGTGCGCCAGAAACTGAACCCGATCGAGCTGGAATTCCGCGGCAAGAATGTATTGCTGGTGGACGATTCCATTGTGCGCGGTACCACCTGTAAACAGATCATCCAGATGGCGCGCGATGCCGGTGCCAACAAGGTGTATTTCGCTTCCGCAGCGCCGGCGGTGAAATATCCGAACGTATACGGTATCGACATGCCGTCTGCCACCGAGCTGGTAGCCCACGACCGCACCACCGAAGAAGTGCGTGAGGAAATCGGTGCGGATTGGCTGATTTATCAGGACCTGCCGGATCTGATTGTTTCCTCCGGCGAAGGCAACACCGAGATCAAGCAGTTTGAGAATTCGGTGTTTGACGGTGAGTACATCACTGGCGATGTGACCGAGGAATACCTCAACAGCCTGCACGCGGCGCGCAATGACAATGCCAAGGAAAGCAAGGGCAAGCAGAGCCCGATGTAACTTTCCGAACGATTTGTTTCGCTGATACCTCGGCCCACCAAATGGTGGGCCGAGTTGTTTTCGGAATTTGTTTCTGTTCTGCGATGTACTTGTTCATGGGGTAAGATTGCCGTCACCAATCACTCAGACCCGGGACGGTTAATCCATGTTTGAAGACGACGGCTACGCGCTGGAAACTCTGGCGGTACGTGCAGGCCAGAGCCGGTCGGCGGAAGGCGAGCATTCAGAGCCTATCTACACCACTTCCAGTTACGTCTTTCCCTCCGCGGCAGAAGCCGCTGCGCGCTTCACCGGGGAATCCCCCGGCAACGTCTACTCGCGCTACACCAACCCCACCGTGCGCATGTTCGAGCAGCGCATTGCCGCGATGGAAGGCGGTGAGGCTGCGGTTGCCACGTCCAGCGGCATGGCCGCGATCCTGAGTCTGTGTATGGCGCTGCTGAAAAGCGGTGACCGGGTCATCTGTTCCCGCAGCGTGTTCGGCACCACCACTGCGCTGTTTACCCGTTACATGGTCAAGTTCGGCGTCAAGGTTACCTTTGTCGACCTCACCGATCTGCAGGCCTGGAAAGACGCACTGGATGGCGATACCAAGCTGC
Source organism: Microbulbifer sp. (assembly GCF_036563125.1). Classification (GTDB taxonomy): domain Bacteria; phylum Pseudomonadota; class Gammaproteobacteria; order Pseudomonadales; family Cellvibrionaceae; genus Microbulbifer. The sequence continues at coordinate 9,619 of NZ_DATCMV010000185.1, read as the reverse complement.
TGTTTATGGAAACCCCGTCCAACCCTCTGTGCGAGGTCGCGGACATCCGCGCCATGGCGGATCTCGCCCACAGCGCCGGCGCGCAGCTGGTGGTGGACAACTGCTTCTGCACGCCGGCGCTGCAGCGCCCGCTGGAACTCGGCGCGGATATCGTGGTGCACTCCGCCACCAAATTCCTCGACGGCCAGGGCCGTTGTGTCGGTGGTGTGGTCGTCGGCAAAAAAGCAGTGATGGATGAAGTGGTCATCTTCCTGCGTACCTGCGGTCCCAGCATGAGCCCGTTCAACGCCTGGGTTTTCCTGAAAGGCCTGGAAACCCTGAAGCTGCGGATGCAGGCCCACTGCAACAGCGCTCTGGATATCGCCTGGTGGCTGAACGAACAGCCGCAGGTGGAAAAGGTCAATTTTGCCGGCCTTCCCAGCCACCCCAACCACCAGCTCGCGGCTGCCCAGCAGAGCGGCTTCGGTGCCGTGTTCAGCTTCACCGTCAAAGGCGGGCGCGAGGCGGCGTGGAAGGTGATCGACGCGTGCAAGATTTTCTCCGTCACCGCCAATCTCGGCGATGCCAAGAGCACCATCGTCCACCCGGCCACCACCACCCACGGCCGTTTGAGCGAAGAAGACAAGGCGCGCGCGGGCATTACGGAAAACCTGATCCGTATTTCTGTGGGCCTGGAAAATGTTGAAGATCTCAAGGCGGATCTGGCACGAGGCTTGTCGTCACTGGCGTAAAGCGGTCACAATGGCGCGGAATGTGGCGAATTGGATAGTGCCCGCTTACTGCGGGCCTATCATTAATAGCTAGTGAAGAAAAACCGAGCAGTAATGGATTTGCCGTGCAAAAAATTATCTCCGCCATCGTCGCCGATATCGGCAAAGTTCTGCTGGGTAAGGAACATCAGGTAAAACTTGCACTGGCCTGCCTGCTGGCCCGCGGCCACCTGCTGATCGAAGACCTGCCGGGCATGGGCAAGACAACCCTGGCCCACGCACTTGCCCAGGTCCTGGGGCTTTCCTACAAACGGGTGCAGTTCACCAGCGACATGCTGCCGGCGGATATCCTCGGCGTCAGTGTTTTTGAGCGCGAGTCCGGGCAGTTCCGTTTTCACGAAGGTCCCGTCTTCAGCCAGCTGTTACTGGCAGACGAAATCAACCGCAGCTCCCCCAAAACACAGAGCGCACTGCTGGAAGCCATGGAAGAGCGCCAGGTCAGTATCGACGGCGAAACCCGCCGGCTGCCGGAACCTTTTTTCGTCATCGCCACCCAGAACCCCCTGCAACAGTCCGGCACCTTCGTGCTTCCCGAATCCCAGCTCGACCGCTTCCTGATGCGTATCAGCCTCGGTTACCCCACCAGGGAAGCCGAGCGCGCACTGTTCCAGGGTGTCGACCCGCGCGCCCAGCTCGCTCAGCTCAAGCCGCGCATCAACAGCGAGGGCCTGCGCAAACTGCAGTCCCTGGTGGGGCAGGTGAAGGCGTCGGAATCCCTGTTGGATTACCTCGAGCGCCTGGTGCAGCACAGTCGCCACAGCCCCGAGTGCGCCGTCGGTCTGTCGCCGCGCGGTGCCCTGGCGCTGCTGCACGCCGCCCGCGCCTGGGCGCTGATTCACAACCGCGGCCACCTGTTGCCGGAGGACCTGCAGGCAGTACTGCCCGCTGTGGCCGGCCATCGCCTGCAGAGTGATGGTGGCGACGGCGCGCAACTGGTGGATCGTATGATGCACCAGGTGGACATCATCGCCGCCTGAAGTCGGACGGTGTGCAGGATGGGCAGATAACAGGGTGTGAATAGAGTGCTCGGGAAAATATCCGCCAACCGAGAAGTCGCCAACAACACGAACCCGTGGCGGCGTTTGTTCCACACGCGCTGGCTTCGCTGGCTCGATCGCCGCGCCCCCGCGGCAACCAGCGTCATCCTCAACCACCGCAAACTGTTCGTCATTCCCACCCTGGCCGGTATGGGCTTCCTGCTGTTGATCGCGCTGTTGTGGCTGCTCGGCACCAACTACGAAAACAACCTGGTGTTTGCCCTGACATTTCTGCTGGTTGGCCTGTTCGTGGTGCTGCCGGTACACACTTTTGCCAACCTTTCCGGCCTGAAACTGCGATTGCTCGAAACCGCACCGGCGTTCGCCGGCGATTTCGGCGAGGCGCGCTTCGACCTCACCAAAACCGGCAAGCGCCATCACGAGCGGGTCAGGCTCGCCTGGCCGCCGGAGGAGGGCGTGGTGGTGGATGTGACCGAGGGGCGCGATGGGCGCGAGATCCGCCTCGACCTGCCGCTGGTACGGCGCGGCCGGGTGCGCGCACCGCGCATCCTGGTGGAAAGCCGTTTTCCGCTCGGGCTGTTCCGCTGCTGGAGCTGGGTGGACCTGGACGTGGAGTTCCTGGTCTACCCGCAGCCGAAATCCGCCGGCCCACTGCCGGTGGGTGCGAGTGCCGGTGACGGCGAACAGGAGGTGGCACACTCCCCGAGTGGCGATGACTTCGCCGGCCTCAAGCACTATCAGCCCGGTGACTCCCTGCGTCACGTGGCCTGGAAGCAGTACGCCGGTGGCCGCGATCTCTACAGCAAGGAGTACGCCTCCGGCAGCGATGTGCGCCTGTGGCTGGACTGGGACCTGCTCGCAGGGCGTGATGTGGAAACCCGCCTCAGCAATCTCTGCGCCTGGGTACTGGAGGCGGAGCGCGCCCAGGTTCCCTACGGCCTGCGCCTGCCGGGGCAGACCGTGGCGCCGGGTCTCGGCAGTGCGCACAAAGCCCATCTGCTCGGTCTGCTGGCACTGTTCCCGGTTCAGGGGGTGCGCGAGTGAGTTCTGCTTACGATCACAGCCACAGCCAGCTCAATTCCCTGTTGCCGCGTGAGAGCCTGCTGTGGATCTTTGCCGCGCAACTGGCAGTGTTATTACCTCACTTCTCCCACTTGCCACTGTGGTTGCTGGGCGCCTGGACCGGAGCGGTCTACTGGCGGCTGGAAGTATTTCGCGGTCGCCGCGAAATGCCCGGGCGCCTGGTGAAGCTGCTGGCGGTGTCGCTGGCGATTGTGGGGCTGGCGCTCAGTTACCGGCGCTGGTTTGCGCTGGAACCTATGGTGGCGCTACTTGCGGTGTCATTCACCCTGAAAAACATCGAACTGGTCAGCCGGCGCGACGCGCTGCTGAGCCTGATGCTGGCGTATTTCCTCGCCGCTACCCTGTTCGTGTTCGAACAGACGATTCCCTATGCCCTCTACGGCATGCTGTGTGTGGTGCTGATCACTGCAGCGCTGTCGGCGCAGCAGGGCAGGGGCAGCGCGCGGCCGGGGCGGGCGCTGGGCCTGTCGCTGAAGCTGCTGGCACAGGCGGTGCCGGTGATGCTGATCCTGTTTGTGGTGATCCCGCGCCTGGGGCCGCTGTGGGCGGTACCGCAGAACAGTGCCAAGGCGTCCACCGGGATCAGCGATTCCATGAGCCCGGGGGATTTCAGCGAACTGTCGAAATCCGACAAGCCGGCCCTGCGTATCGCCTTCGACGGGCCGTTGCCGCCGCCGGAGCAGCGCTACTGGCGCGGGTTGGTGTACACCCACTTCGACGGCCGACGCTGGAGTGAGCCGGATTTCGGCCACCAAACCGCACGCTGGCCCCGGGGGCGCGGCAGTCGCTCGGAGGATTACGGCGACACCCCGGAAAGTGAGCACACACTGCCGGCGGTGGGCCCGCGCTATCGCTATCAGGTGATTCAGGAAGCGAGCCACACCCCCTGGCTGTTTGCAATGGCGCGGCCGCACTCGGAAACCGATGGCGTCCGTACCACCGGCGATGACACCCTGCTGTACCGGATGCCGGTGAGCAGCCGTCTCGCCTATGACGTGCGCTCTTGGCCGCGGGAGGGGCTCGCCCGCAGTGAGCCACTTGGCAGCGCGGAACTTCGCCGCCACCTGCAGCTGCCCAGCGCGGGCAACCCCGAGGCGCGGGCCTGGGCGCGGGCGCGGCTGGATGAGGGGATGAGTGCCGAACAGATTTCTGCGGCGCTGCTGGACCTCTACCACCGCAGTTTCACCTATACCCTGCGCCCACCGGCACTCGGTAGCGACAGCGTGGATGACTTCCTGTTTGCCACCCGCGAGGGCTTCTGCGAGCACTTCGCCAGCAGTTACGTGTTTACCATGCGCGCGGCCGGGGTGCCGGCGCGGGTGGTGGCCGGTTACCAGGGCGGTGAGTGGGTGGAACAGCAGGCGTATCTGCTGGTGCGACAGTACGATGCGCACGCGTGGGCGGAAATCTGGCTGCCGGGGCGCGGCTGGGTGCGGGTCGATCCCACTGCCGCGGTGGCCCCGGAGCGTATCCGCGACGGCTTGCAGAGTGCCGCCGCCGAGGAATTCATGCAGGACGCGCTGCTGCCCCTGCACAAGATTGCCTTCATCAGCCGCCTGCGCCTGCAGTGGGACATGATCAATTACCGCTGGTACCAGACCGTGGTAAGTTTTGATCGGGACCGGCAACAGGGACTGCTGACGCGACTGCTCGGCGAGGTGTCGCCGCTGCGCCTGGCTCTGCTGCTGGGGGTTCCGGTGGTTTTGGCGCTGTTGGCTCTGTTGCTGTGGTTGCATCTGAGCAGCCGCGGCCCGGCACTGCCAGCGGCCAGCCGGCTCTACCTGCGCTTCTGCCAGCGCATGGCACGTGCCGGGATTGCACGCAATCCCGGCGAGGCTCCCGGGGACTTCGCCCGCCGCATCGAGCGGGAAGTGCCGCGGCTCGGCCCCATGGCCCGCCAGATTACCCTGGCCTATGAGCGCGCCGCCTATGGCGACAGTGCCGCGGCCGAACGGCAACTGCGTCGCCTGCTGCGGGGCTTCTGGCCCATGCGACGCGCCCGCCCCGAAGTCGTACAAACTGTGTGACAATAGCGCCCGCTTCGGGCGGACCTCCGCCGCCCGCAACGCCGCACTGGCGATAGCACGCTAACCCGTTTCCGGATTCTGTAATGGTATTTCCCGCACTGGCGGCACGACTGCGAACCTTCCTTCTCGGCTATAGCGGCACCTCCCTGGCCACCGGCCTGCAGGTGATCCTGCTGCCGTGGATCGCGGTTTCCCTGATGGACCTGCCGGCGCTGCAGCTGGGTTGGGTGCAGGCGTCGGTACTGCTGCCAAACCTGGTTTTTTTGCTGTTTGGCGGCGCCCTGGCCGACCGCTTCGACTCTGCGCGGGTAGCAGCGCTTTCCTGTATAGGGCTCGCCCTGTGTCACGCGCTGCTGGCGATCTGGTTGCTGGAGCGGGTGCCGACCCTGCTGCTGTTGCTTGCCTACGGTGTCAGCCTCGGGGTGTGTACTGCTTTTCTGCAGCCGGCGCGGGACAATCTGGTACAGCGCTGTGCGCGCAAGCCGGGAGACGGCGCCGGCAAGCTGAGTGAGGCGCGGGTGCAGAACACCGTGACTTGGATGATGCTCGCCCAGTACGGTGGGCAGGCGGTGGGAATGTTGCTGGCCAGTCGCTTCGATCACTGGGGCGCGGAGCCGTTGCTGATGATCCAGGTGTGCACCCTCGGCTTCGCCGCGCTGTTTTTCTTCTCCATGCGTCACTCCGGCCCCACGCCGCAACAGGTCTCGCAGAAGCTACCCTCGGCGCTGCTGGAGGGCTTTGCGGAGGTGCGCAACAGCCGTGCAATTCTCGAGCTGGTGCTGCTGGTGGGGTTCAACGGCCTGGTGCATATCGGCGTGTTTCTGGTGGTGCTGCCACTGATGGCAGACAGCTACGACCGCGGTGCCAGCTATTACGCCACCCTGCAGATCGCGTTCGTGGTGGGAACGGTGATTGCCACCGTGGCCATGTTGCGCCGCGGCCAGGGAAATCAGCCCGGGCGCGGTGTATTGATGTGCCTGCTGTACAGCGCGGCGCTGCTGATCGCCATCAGCTTTGGCCCCACGCCTTTCGGCCTGATGCTGCTGTGCGCCTGCTGGGGCGCGGTGGCCGCGGCCTCCGCCGGGCTCGGGCGCGCCATCGTCCAGCTGCTGGCGCCGGAGCAGGTGCGCAGCCGGATCATCTCCATTTACCAGTTGTCCCTGTTCGGCTCCGCGGCTATCGGCGCGCTGGCGGCGGGGGTGATCAGTGAATTTTCTGCGCCGCTCACCACCCTGCTGTGGGCGGGTATTTTCAGCCTGGTGGCATTTGCGCTTGCCTGGTACAGCGGCGCGCTGCGCAGGCTTAAATTTCACGGCGACATGACTAGTACCCCGAAATAAGACTCTCACATACAACCCTTGGCCGAGCTCTGAATCCCATGATGAATTCCTTTCAATGGCGCCGCCCGGAAATCCTGCTGTTGCTGCTGGCGCTGGCCATGCCACTTTCCTTCGGGGTGTGGCAGGCACTGCTGAACAATTTTGTGATCGAGCGCGCGCACTTTACCGGTGCGGAAATCGGGCTGTTGCAGAGTGTGCGGGAAATCCCCGGTTTCCTCGCCTTTACCGTGGTGTTTGTGCTGTTGCTGGTGCGGGAGCAGCGACTTGCCTTCATCTCGCTGATCGCCACCGGCGCGGGGGTGGCAATCACCGGATACTTTCCCTCCACCATCGGGTTGCTGTGCACCACCTTGCTGATGTCAGTGGGATTCCATTATTACGAAGCGCTGAAAACCTCGCTGGCACTGCAGTGGCTGCCGAAAGAGACCTCGGCCATCTGGCTCGGGCGCATTATGGCCGCCGGTTCCTTTGCCTCGCTCGCGGCCTACGGTCTGGTGTGGCTCGCGGCGGAAAAACTACAGCTGGATTACACCTGGATTTACCTGATCGGCGGCGGCATTACCGTGGCGCTGGTGGCGGCACTGTGGTTCGCGTTTCCCGCCTTTCCCCAGCCCCACGTACAGCACAAGAAAATCATCCTGCGCAAGCGCTACTGGCTGTATTACGCGCTCACCTTCATGGGCGGCGCGCGCCGCCAGATCTTCGTGGTGTTCGCCGGCTTTCTGATGGTGGAAAAATTCGGTTACAGCGTGGCGGAAGTGGCCCAGCTGTTTATTGCCAATCACCTGTTGAACCTGTATCTGGCACCGAAGATCGGCCGCTTTATCGTGCGTTTTGGCGAGCGCCGCGCGCTGACGGTGGAATATATCGGTCTGATAGTGGTGTTTGGTGGCTACGCACTGGTGGAAACTGCCACCGCGGCGGCGGCGCTCTACATCGTCGACCATCTGTTTTTCTCCATGGCTATTGCCATCAAGACCTACTTTCAGAAAATCGTCGATGAGCGGGATATCGCCTCCTCCGCGGCGGTGAGTTTTACCATCAACCACATTGCCGCGGTGATCATCCCGGTGGCATTTGGCCTGATGTGGTTGGTGTCGCCGGCGGCGGTGTTCTGGTGCGGTGCTGCCATGGCTGCGGGCTCGCTGCTACTCGCGCAGAATATTCCGGCGCTGCCGGCGGCGGGCAATGAGGTACGCTGGGGCAGAATCAATACGCCGGGCGCCACGGCGTAATTTGTATCTGATCTGTGGTGGTTTTCAGGAAGCGTCCATACACATGGCAACGTTGGCCTGGCAGCAGTGGGGGAGCATATTGGCACTCCCTGTTGTCGGGTAGGACCCAGCTGGTATCCCCGCTAACGACGTCGGTATAGGCCTTGTAAAGCTGACTAATCTTTTTTACGTAAGCCACTGGCTCAGACCCGCGACAGTAGCCGTAGCGTGCCTTTTCGAAGTAGCGAGGCTCCGACAGCTTCAGCATGGCGACTTCCACATTGCCGAACCACTTTTTCCGATCCAGTCCAAGATGGTCCGCTAGCCGCTGTGCGTCATACAAATGACCAACTCCGGCGTTGTAGGAGGCCAGGGTGAACCAGAGCCTTTCTCTCTGTGGTAGTGGTCCGCTAAATCGATTTCGCAGCCAGTCGAGATATTTCACCCCGGCCCTGATGTTTTTGTCGGGGTCAAAAAGCGGTGGGGGGTAGCCCATATCCCGGCCCGTTTGGGGCATTATCTGTAACAGCCCCTGGGCGCCGACCGGAGACTCTGCTTTTGGGTTGAAACTACTTTCTTGCCACATCTGCGCGATGACCAGGCGCCAGTCAATATCGTATTTGAGAGCGGTTGTCTTGACCGTCTTGTCGAAGGGAGAAATATCTTCTCCGGGGATTATTTTCGCCCTGATTTTTTCAACATGGCGCTTTTCTGGTTTGAAATAGGTTGCGAGCAGATTTTGATATTTATTGCTGTCGCGAAACGTCCCCATGAACGCATTGATGTGCTGCAGAAGGCTGTGGTTGCCTTGCTTTACCATCCAGCCCTGGGGGAGTGGAGCGCTGACTTTAACGCCGATGATCAGGCTTGGTCGCAACGCTGAATGAATTTCCGCGAGATAGGCGTCTTCAATCGTCGCATCAAATTCACCGTCGGCCACTTTGTCCAGGATCTCGTCAAACGACATGCCCCGCGGAGCAAGATTTATCTTTACGTCTATACCGCTTTTCCGCAACAGGCTCGCGGTTTCGACGAAGGCGGACAAGGGGTGAACGGTCAGGGTACGCCCTCGGAGGTCTTCAAGGGTCTCTATTTTTGGCTTGTTGCGATTGCTGATGGTCTGCTGTGGCGTTTCTATGAACGGGGTGCTGAAATCCACCCCCTTTCTCTTGCGCGCATCGGTTATGGTAGTCGAGGCTCCGGCCATGTCTGCACGTCCGTCAATGACCCAGTCGACCAGGTTCTCGCCGTGTGGCACGACGATAATTTTGAGCTGTAAGTTGTTCCTGTCGGCGAATGCTTTGGCCATTTCATAGTCGAACCCCATCAACACGCCGCGCCACAAAAAATAGCTGGTGGGGCCGTTATAGGTTGCGAAACGCAGCAGGCCAGATTTTTTTATCGAGCTCCAGTCTGAGTTCCGGTCTTCATCCGCAACAATCAATATTCGGGTAAGGAAGTTGTTGATGCGGTGTTGTAATTTGGGAGAGTTTTTCCGTACGCCCCATACGATATCCAACGGACCGGTGACGTCCGCGCCCAATACAATATCTTTTCTGTATTGTTGGAACTCTTTAACCGCTGACCTGTGCAGGATCGTTACGGCTTTAGGATTTGTAGTCAGTGCGTCAAATAACTCCTCCCGCTGGAGGGGAAGCTTTACCTTTTTGACTGAAATATTCGCCCCCGGGTTGTTGTTGGCAATTTCCTGTGCGATCTGCACCGCGGCACTACCGGCGATGGCAAGAATCTCTACGTCTTTCAAGTTTTTGACATCGCTGACATCGGGTCCATTTACTCCTGCAACGAGCACCGCCGGCGCATGCAATATGGGGATGGTGAGCCTGAGGGGCTTCGCATATATGTTGCTGGCAGTCAGGTTGCCGGCGATTACATCCGCTTCTCCGCGGTCAACCATTTCTATGCATTGCCGCATCGAGTCGCAGGTCAGCCACTGGAAGGGCAAATTTAACCTCGCCGCGAGCTCTTTCGCTAGCAGCAAGTGTGTCTGATTGACGATGTTGTTTCTCGGTAAAGTTTCCTGGGTGTCGCCGACAATACTGACGAATCGAATAAGTCCCCGATGTTTAATTTCGGAAAGGTCTCCTGCTTCCCGGTAATTTGGTGGTTCAAGCGTTGGTGGATTACCTTGATGGTTGAATGACCTGTTGGGGGTTTCGGCGGTAG
>NZ_DATCMV010000178.1:0-7874 GCF_036563125.1 Microbulbifer sp. | reverse complement strand
ACACTGCCGACGCCGTACACATTGGCCGGGCGGATGATCACTGCACGCAAACCCTGCTCGCGCACCGCTTGCAGGGTCACATCTTCCTGCAACTGCTTGGCGTACTCGTAGCTGGAGGCCGGTACACCGCGTGGGGTGGCTTCATTCAACTTGCCCGAGCCCATGGCACTGGCAAAAGCTGCGATGCTGGTGGTCACCACAAAGCGCGCATTCCACTTGAGCGCCAAAAGAATCGCCTGCTCGGTGCCATGCACGGTGATGTCTACATGCTCCTGGCGCGAACCCCAGTCACTCACCACCGCCGCCAGGTGAAAGATGGTATCCACCTCGCCAATCTCTTCACTGACTGCGTCGAGTTTGCGCACGTCGCCAGTAACGGTGCGTACCTGTCCTTCCCAGGTTTGCGGCACCGGTTCGCCGGGCAGCATCAGCGCGGTGACATTGCAGCCCTGTGCCAGCAACTGCGCCACCAGATGGCGGCCGATAAAGCCGCCCGCACCGGTAACAAATACGTTTTTCATAACCGCTAACCTCAGGTTATTCCGCGTGTTCCAGTTCGCCGGAGCGCCAGGGCTCGACGATGACCTTGATATGGGAATTGGGCTGCATCAGGGTCTTGAAGGCACCGGGCACGCCGTCAATACCGACGGTGCCGGTCCACAGCGCTTTCCAGTTCACCAGCCCTTTGGCAATGCGCTCGAGACACTCGGCAAATTCTTCCGGGGTGTAGTAGTAGGTAAAGCGGATATCCATTTCCTTCACCAGTGCAAAGGCGAAGTTCACCGGGGTTTCGGTGGTATGAACACCGGTGACCACCAGGCGGGCCTTCGCCGGCGCGCGCTGGATAAAGCTGGTGAGCAATGTATGAATGCCGACGCATTCAAAAATCACCACACGATTTTCCCCGGCGATGGTTGCGGCCTTGACCACTTCATCTTCCTGGGTGGGATCGACGACTTCGGTAGCGCCGAATTCCAGCGCCATGGCGCGGCTCGACGGCTGCGGGTCGGAAGCGACAATATGCTGCACACCGCGCAGGCGCAGTGCCGCAATCACCGCCAGTCCAATGGGGCCACAACCGGCAACCAGCGCTACTTCGTTCTCGCCGATTTCGGAGCGATTGACCGAGTGCAGGCCTACCGCCAGCGGTTCGGTGATCGCAGCCGCCTGTGGGGAAACCCCTTCCGGCAGCGGCAGCATCAGCGCCTCGTCCAGCAGGAAATATTCGGAGTAAGCGCCATTCACACCCGGGGTCACACCAATACCGGCGCCATTCTGTGACATCAGGATCGGCACACTGGTCACGCGGGTGCCCACTGCCAGCTCGCCCTTGGTACCGGGACCATAGGCCACAACCTCGGCACTGTATTCGTGCCCCAGCATGATGTCGGGATTCACTTCAAGATCTGCCGGCATCAACCCCATTTTTTTATACAGGCCAAACACTTCGTCGGTGTGGCGGGTGAGGTGCAGGTCGGAACCGCAAATACCACAGGCGAGGGATTTCACCAGCACCTGCCCCGGACCCGGTTGCGGCACATCGACGGTTTCCAGCTGGACGCTGCCATTGCGCAGCACTACGGATTGCATGGTTTGCATAAATTGTTCTCGCTCTATTTTTATCGTTCGCGAATGTGTCCAACACGGCAGCGGTGCACTTCGGCACCGCTGCCGCGGGCGCGGTTAATTGCCCAGGGTGTACGCGAATTTGACGGTCCAGGAACGGCCCGCCAGCGGCATATAGTTGTAGGCACCGGCAAACAGCGGCACATCGTTGATGTAGTTGAAGTGATCGCGGTCGGTCAGGTTTTTACCGGTCAGGGACAACTGCCAGTCGCCGTCTGCCGGCATCAGGATCAGGCCGGCATTCAGGAACGCCTTGCCCTGCTCCAGGCTGATCGGATCCAGGTCATCGGAGCGGTAGGTATCGCTGTAGTAATTGACCGCCAGATTGGACTTCAGCTCGTAATCGCCCAGCGCCAGATAGTGACTGGCCGCAAACGACGCGGTGGTATCCGGTGCGTTGGAAGCGCCGCGACCAGACAGGTCATTGGTACCCGCCGCCGCACACAGCGCGTTGTTGTAACCCAGTGCCGCGCCCAGCTGACCGGCAATATCACCCGTCGCGCCAGCCGCCTGGAACAGCGCCTCGCGCTCGGACAGGAACTGCGGGCTGGTACACGCCTGGTTGGGGAACTTGTCGTAGGAGAAATCCAGCAGACCCAGGGCGCCTGACAGGGTCAGGTTGTCGGTCACCAGCCAGCGGCCATCGATCTCGATACCCTGGGAAGTGGCCTCCGCCGCGTTCTGCACCTCGAAGGTGGTGTTGCCGCTGAAAATCGCCGCCTGCAGATCCTCGAAGCGCGTCTGGAAGGCCGCCACATTCAGTTCCGCCGCGCCGCCCAGCAGGGTGGACTTCAGGCCGATTTCAAACGAGGTCGCTTTTTCTTCCTCGAAGCTCACGTCTTCCGAGAAAGCACCGTTGTTGCGGGTCGGGCTGCGCATGTAGAAGGAGTTGAAACCACCCGCCTTGAAGCCAGTAGACACCGTGGCGTAGGTCATCACGCTGTCGTTCAGGTCATACTGCACGTTCACGGACCAGGTCGGGCTGTCTTCCTTGCGGGTCATACCCGGGTCGTCCGGGGTGAAGGTGTGGCTGGTGAACTCCCCTACCCCGCTCGCCACCGCATTGACCCAGGCCATTTCTGACGGCGTGGTATTGCGCTCGGCAAAGTCCACCGCATAGGTGGCCTTGTACGCGGACTTCTCTTCACTGGTGAAACGCAGGCCGAGGGTGGTGCGCAGGCTGTCGGTAATATTCCAGGTGCCCTGGGCAAACGCGCCGAGGGTATCGGTCTGCTGATCCAGGCGCGCGTAGCGGCCCACTCCATCTGGCACACCGTCAAACGCCGCTGCGGTACCACAGGCATTGACCAGCCCGGCGGGGCCGCCGAGCCCAATCACACCGACACCGGTGGCAACCGCGTTACCGGCCACGTAGATGGAGGACAGGTCACCACCCATTGCGCCGACGCCTGCGGCACAGCCGCCGTACAGCACCTGCTGCAGTACCGGGATATTGAACAGCGACAGGCCATCGACGGTCATGTCCTGCTTCTGCCAGTAGAGACCGGTCATGTACTCGAAATTGTCGCCAATGCTGGAAGAGAAGCGCACTTCCAGGCTGTTCTGGGAGAAGTCTTCGGTATCGTCAAAACGCAGGCCATCCAGCGGGGAATAGTCCGCGTCCAGGTAGCGCTCGTAATCGTAAGCGGAGTGGCCGGCCACAATATTGAGGGTGCCGTTGTCGAACTCCGTTGTGCTCATGAGCGTGAATTCGTTATGGCTACCGGTCATTTTTTGCGTGGAGCCAAAATCCAGCACGGGGTTCGTGTTGCCCATGCTGGTGACATCGGAGCCCTCAATCGCACCCAGAGCCGCCAGCGGACCGGCCTCCATGGTGGCGTGCGGGAAGGCACCCATTTCGAAGTCCGCACTTTCGGCGATCGCAGTGATCACGGTGCTGTCAGAGACATCCCACTCCACGGTGGCGCGCCCCATCATCTCGTCGCTGCGGGGGTCATTGGTGTCGTAGAAATTGTTGTGAACCCAGCCCTTGTCCATCTCGCGGGACAACAGTACCAGACGGCCGCGCACACCTTCGGTGAGCTCGCCAGACACCACACCCTCGAGTTCGGTCTGCTCGAACTCCGGGGTATAGCCGGCACTCAGTTTCGCGGTGAAATCTTCGGTGGGGCGGGCGCTGGTGATGTTCAGTGCACCGGCCACGGTGTTCTTGCCGAACAGGATACTCTGGGGGCCGCGCAGGACTTCCACGCGCTCTACATCCACGAAGGCAAAGCGCGACTGCGCCGAACGGCCGCGGTAGATACCGTTGACGAAGGTACCCACGGACTGCTCGAAGCCGGCCTGCTCGCCGGACTGCATGCCGCGGATATTGATCTTGTCGGAGATGGAGCTTTTGGTGACTGACATGTTGGGGATATACGCCGAGAAATCCTCGAAGCGTTCGATCCCCGCCTCCTGAATTGTCTCTCCGGTCATTGCCGAAACCGACAGCGGCACGTCCTGCAGGGACTGCTCGCGCTTCTGTGCGGTAACGGTGACGGTTTCCAGAACGCGGCCGTTACTGTCGCGTTCGTCATCCTCCGCGTTGGACTGGGCCAGCGCAGGCATATGGATCAGGGTAAAAATCAGACTGCTGAGAATGGTGCGTTTAGCACTGAGTTGTGACTGAATCATCGCTAGGCGTCCTCGGTTAGCGTTATTTTTATACGTGCGGGTCTGGCCGGTCTGTGCCGGTTATGCCCATGGCTACTACAGGAACGATGCCGAGGTTAATTGAGGCCGCGAAGTTCGGTTTGATTTTTTGGGACACCCACTTTGCAAAATGGGACAGCGGCGTTAAGCTCTGTGCCAGTGACACCGGTGATGTGTCACGTAAGGCAGAAAGCGGCGACAGACCGCAAACGCTGCCACGAATAAAAATAATGAAGCGATGAGAGACGAGCATGACTGAATTTGTCAGAGCTGGGTCCCTCAATGGATATGATGAGCTAGCACGGAAGATGGGTGCCAACCCGGTGCAGCTGCAGAAAGCCATTGGACTCCCCTCCAGCCAACTGCGCGACCCCGACAACCTGATCCCCTATGAAAAGCTCGGCAAACTGCTGGAACTCACCGCCCGGGAGATTGGCAGCGAAACCTTCGGCTTGCGACTGGGCATAAACCAGGGCCTGTATGTGCTCGGTCTGTTCGGTGCCTATATGTCCCGCCAGGACAGCATTGCCAGCGCACTGGCCGTCGGCAGCAAACATACCCACCTGCACGCGCAGGGCGCAATCCTCACCATGGAGCCCACGCACACCAGCGAATATGAGCTCAAGCTGGATATTCTGATCGCCCAGACCGGTCGCTTTCCGCAGCTGATGGCCCTCAGTATCGGGCTTGTCTATCAGTTAATTCGGGATATGGCCGGCCACCAGTGGCATTCGAGCCGGGTATTCTTTCGCCATCCCCCACCGGAAAAAGGCAAAGAGTTGTACTCGCAGCTATTTTCCTGTCCAGTGGAATTCAATGCGGAACACGACGGTTTTTATATCGATCGCGAAACACTCGGGAAAAAACCGCGCGCACTGGAGCGGCTGGTCAACGAAATCATCTCCAACCAGTTCGAGCAGCTGAAAACCAGCTCCGACAACGACCTGACGCCCCTAGTGAAACATGCCATTCTCGGCCTATTACCAACCGGAGATTGCAGCAAGACTAACGTCGCACTCTGCCTCGGCATGCATCCGAAAAAACTACAGCGCGCCCTGGAATCCTCACAGACAAGCTTTCGTTTATTGCTGGAAGAAACCCGCAAAGAAGTGGCGGAAACGGCGGTATACAAAAGCAGTATGTCGCTCACCAGTATTGCGCTCAACTTGGGCTATGCGGACCTCGCCGTATTCAGTCGCAGTTTCCGGCGCTGGTTTGGGCTACCACCGTCCATGGTTGACCGGAACCGTCAACGCAGCGAAACCTACTAGCAGCCAATTTTTATTGGCTTTTAATTCCTTTATTAATCCACGACAAAGCGTTCGTAATTCCAATCTCATTGGAGGGAAGAATCGCGATGACACCCTCCTCTGATATTCCAATTACCAATATCAAATTCGCACCTGCCATCGAAAATATTTCTACCTAACTCCAATTTTGGAGTCTCTATCCGGCGCAAAAAGCCAAACCCTTGAAATACCTCAGCTATGCTGAGAGGTATCACCAGCAGTGAATTTCCTTACGAATGGAGGAGGACATCCTTTGGGCAGTTTACGTAAGCGATTTGCATCCATCGCACTGTTAATCGGGATAGGCGCCGCGGCAGCAGTACAGGCGGCAGAGAAACCCAACATTCTCGCCATCATGGTGGACGATGTGGCCTCGCTATCCCTGAGTGCGTACTCCCTCGGTATGACCTACCCCACCCCCAATATCGACCGCATCGCCAACGAGGGTGCGCTGTTTACCGACCACTATGCGCAACCTAGCTGTACCGCCGGGCGCGCCGCGTTCTTCCTAGGCCAGCTGCCGGTGCGCTCGGGCCTGGCCACCGTGGGGCAGCCGGGCAATCCGCTGGGTATCGATGAAAAGGATCCCACGCTGGCGGAATTCCTCAAGGCACAGGGCTATATGACTGCCCAGTATGGTAAAAACCACCTTGGTGACCTGGACCAGCACCTGCCCACCAAACACGGGTTTGACGAGTTCTACGGCAACCTTTACCACCTGAACGTATCCGAGGAACCGGAGCAGGAGGACTATCCGAAAGACGCGGAATTCAAGAAAAAATTTGGTCCGCGCGGGGTAATCGAATCCTATGCGGACGGCCGCATCAAGGACACCGGCCCACTGACGCGCAAGCGTATGGAAACCTTCGACGAGGAAATCCTTGAGCGCAGCCTGGATTTTATGGAGCGGGCAAAAAAAGCCGGCAAACCATTTTTTATCTGGCACAACACCAGCCGCATGCACGTTTACACCCACCTGAAACCAGAGAGCCGTCACCTGGCAACACACATCAGTTCTGAGGATGATGTATTTGGCAGCGGGCTAATCGAGCACGACGGCCAAGTGGGCAAGCTGCTGGACAAGCTGGAAGAGCTGGGACTGGCCGACAACACCATCGTCATCTACACCACCGACAACGGCCCCGAGCAGAGCTCCTGGCCGGACGCCGGCACCACTGGGTTCCGCGGTGAAAAAATGACGACCTGGGAGGGCGGTGTGCGTGTCCCCTTCCTGGTGCGCTGGCCGGGCCATATTCCGGCAGGCCTGAAGCTGAACGGCATTTCCTCCCACGAGGATGTGTTCCCCACCATTGCCGCGGCACTGGGAGAACCCAACCTGCGTGAGAAGCTGAAGAAGTCCGATAAGGTATATATCGACGGTGAAAACAACCTCGATTACTGGACGGGAAAAAGTGAAAAATCTGCGCGCAACAAGATCTTCTACTACTACGAATCACAGCTGACTGCACTGCGCGTAGGTCCCTGGAAAATGCACTTCGCCACAAAACCCGACGGACTGTATTATGGCGATCTGGTGTTTCACACCATGCCCAAGCTGTTCAACCTGCGCAAAGATCCTCTGGAACACTATGACGGCGTAACCGGGTTCCACCAGATCATGCGCAAAAGCTGGGTATTCCAACCGGCAATCCAGATCCTGAACGAGCACCTGGCAACCTTCAAGGATTTCCCACCGCGCCATAAATCCGCATCGCTGAATATCAACAAGGCGATCGAGGCGGCAATGCAGACTCAGGAAAACCAATAATTTTCCTTTGCACAACCTAAAAGCGCGGCCAATTGGCCGCGCTTTTGCTTTATCTGCACACCAAACAATTAGTGCAGCATCTGTTGATATTTCTGTGCCGCGGCCTCGTTGCCCTGCTCGTTATTGAGGGAAGCCAGCCCGGAGATAATCTGGCGGTCTCCGGGAAAACGCTCCAGCGCCTGCTCCAGTTCCCGAATTGCCTCGTCAGGCTTGCCCTGTGAATTCAGGCCAACGGCGTATACGTATACATAATGCGAGGGGGCCGTGGCGCTTTGGGCCGCCGCGCGCAGGTACTCCAACGCTTCCGACATTTTTTTCTGGCGCACCAGGGACAAACCCAGGGAGTGCTCAACCGGCGTTTTATCCGTGACGGTTGCCAGCGCCTCGCGCAACACCTGCTCGCTCTCCTGTTCGCGCCCCGTCGCGCGGTAGAGATCCGCCAGGTTGATATAGGCCGGGCTATAGCTCGGCTCCAGATCGATGGCGTCGCGGAAATATTTTTCCGACTTCGCCGGCTGGCCCTGTTGGAAATACAT
>NZ_DATCMV010000116.1:0-14625 GCF_036563125.1 Microbulbifer sp. | reverse complement strand
ATCTGCAGGCAGGTGCGCGCGGCCTCGGTGGCAAAGCCCTTGCTCCAGGCATTTTTCGCCAGCCGCCAGCCGATTTCCACGGCCGGAGCAAACGGCATATTGTCGGCGACCTGCTTGATACCGATGAACCCAATAAACTGTTCGTCCTCCAGCGTTTCCGCCGCCCAGAATCCCCAGCCATATTGTTCGATATGCACGATCTGGCGATCGATAGCCGCATCGCTTTCGGCGCGATCCAGCAGCGCCGGAAAAAATTCCATCACCGCAGGATCGGCATTCATCGCCGCAAACGGTGCGCGATCGCTGTCCCGCCACTGGCGCAGTCGCAGACGCGGAGTTACCGCTTCAATCACCATTTCAGTGTTTAGCCTGTTTCTTTTTTAACTGGCGCTGTTTTTCCAGTTGCTTGTCCAGCTGAAGCTGCGCCTGAACCGCATAGTCCCTGCAGTCCATTTCCTTTTCCTGCTGGGCTTCACCGGTGTAACTCCAGCCACTGGCCCCCGGGTGGGGAGTCAGTAACAGGTCGCAGGGGAGATCGCGAACCTTGGCAAAGGTAAAACCAAAGTCTTGCAGCAGATTCGGATAGTGCGGGTTATCCAGCAACTGGTAACCCGGTGCGGTCAGGCTGTCGACATAGGCCACATCCACGGTTTTGCCATCGCGGCGGTCCTGCCAGGTCCAGGCCATACTGCCGGGCGTATGGCCCGGAATAAAATGCACCTTAAACTGCAATCCACCGAGCTCAACTGTTTCACCGTCCAACACATAGCGATCAACGTTCACCGGCGGAAATAAAAGAGCGTCGCCAAAATGAATATCGCCGGCGCCGCCGCTGGCGAGCAGCCGCCCGGATTCGGCATTACTCACCAGCCGCGCGCCGGTGGCGCGCTGGATTTCCGCCAGTGGGCCAACGTGATCGACATGGGCGTGGCTGTGAAGAATCCATTTCAGATCCTGCGGTTCCACCCCCAGTTTGCGCATATTGTCGAGCAGATGCGCTGCAACCTGTGGCATACCGCCATCAATCAATACCGCACCGGCGTCGGTTTTGACCAGCAATGCGCTGAGTTCCTGCGTGCCAATCTGCCAGGTGTGTTCGCTGATTTGCAGCGGCTCCTCCGGCATGCGCCAGGATTCCGGCACCTCGTAGGCTTTAAGCTGCGGCAGCGGTTGCTCGGCCGCTGTGGCAAAGAAGGTAGCGGAGATCACCGCTCCCGCCAGTAGAATTTTCGCTGCAACCACCCCGAAACAATTGCCCATTTCACTTTTCCATAACCAGTAATTTATGCATCGGCGCGACCATGTAATGGCACATATCCAGCCACTCCATTTCCTCGGGGTAGCTGCACACCTCGAAACCCATTTTTTCATACAGTGCTTTTGCCGCGAGATTATTTTTCAATACAAACAGCGAACACAGTTCAAGATGCAATGCATCGCGGGCTTGCACCGCCAGTTTGCGTATCAACTGTTGACCCACCCCGCGCCCGCGAGCATGAGGTGCCACGATCAACCTGCCAAGATGGCAACAGTGAAGCCGTCGATAAAACTGCCCGAACGCCAGCGGCGCGCCCTGTGCGTCAAGCACAGCAAAGCTCGGCAGTTCCCGCCAGCGGCTGTCTGTGGAAAAGCTGTGGCGGTCGAACGGGTAGCGAAACTCCGGCGCACCCCACTGCCGGCACTCCACCTCCGAATTTATCCAGCCCATGAGGTCGGCAAGATATTCTTCCGCGAAGGGTATGAGGGAATACGGGCTTGCCATCGCAACTCCGGGACTTGCTGTAATTATTTTCTCTTCGCCTGCGCCAGCCAGCGGTCCAGCTGATCCGCAAACGCCTTGCGCTCCTGCTGCCCAAGCGGCGGCGGGCCACCGGTGTGGACACCACTGGAGCGCAGGGTTTCCATAAAATCGCGCATGTTCAGGCGCGCGCGGATATTCGCCTTGGTGTATTTCTCGCCGCGGGGGTTGAGCGCGGTAGCGCCCTTGTCGATGACATCCGCGGCCAGCGGCAAGTCGGCGGTAATCACCAGGTCACCGGCCTCACAGCGCTGTGCAATTTCGTTGTCGGCGACATCGAAGCCGGAGGAGACCTGCAGCGAGCGGATAAAGGGTGACGGCGGCACCCGGATAAACTGGTTGGCCACAAGGGTCAGTTCGGTCTGCGTGCGCTCGGCGGCGCGGAACAGAATCTCCTTCATGGCTGTGGGGCAGGCGTCGGCGTCGACCCATATTTTTGCCATCAGATACGCTCCTGCGGCTGTTCGTCGGCGGGGGCGCCTGCACTACATTTTTTGCACTCGAGTTTCACTCCCAGCATTTTCGCGCGCCCTTCCGGCGTGGTAACCCATGGGCGATTCTGCCAGGGCGGGTCGTGGCGTACATGCTGGTTGTGGCCACAGGCGAGCTGTGCCACCCAGTGGTCTTCTTCGTCGCGGTGATAACCGCGAATCGGTTGGAATATGGCCGGCTGCTGCATAAAAAAAGACACCTCAATGAGGTGCCTTTATAGACAAATCGGGCAAGGAGGTAAAAGCTATTCGCGCACTTTGGCGGTCACGTCAAGACCCGCGCCCCGGTTCCAGCGCGGCAGGTTGCCATTGATGCAGACCAGCAGGAAAACGGACGCGGCGAGCGCCGTCCACACATCGAACATGGCCAGCATGTAGCCGATCACCAGGGCGCACACCATTTCCAGCGGTTTTTTCACCAGTGGCGCGGCCACCAGAATACAAGCGAAGGCGGTGAGCGCGAGGGTGAGCATCAGGGCGATGGCCATGATCGGCTTGATCAGGCTGATCCACGGCCAGCACAGGTAAATCAGCGGCAGCCCGAACCCGTAGTAGGAACCGATGCCACTGTGCAGGTCCGCCATCTTGTCGCGGCCGCAGCGCCAGGTCTGGATGATGACCGCGTGCACCCCGGTCCACAGGATGCCCTGATAGGGAAACAGCGGTGCGATCAGCGCGGAGACGCCATTGCGCGCGGCCACGGCCAGCTGGCTGCGCTCGAAGTCGGTATCAATGGGGTCGTCTTGCCGCGCCGGCTGCGCGCTGCGAATCATTTCCGAGCCGGTGACGAAGTCACCGAACAGTATCACGTAGGCCACAAACGCCAGCGGCAACACCTCCAGGTACATACCAAGGGGCGGCCAGCCGATGGCAAACGGGGACACCTTGCCAAGGGTCTCCACCACTGGCGGCAGGAACAGGCCCCAGCGGATATCAAACTGCACCTCACCGGCGATCCACCCCACCGCGGCGGCGGCGACAAATCCCGGCAACAGGCCGAGGCTGCAGAAGCTGTCGATCCACTGGTAGCGCGTCCGCAATATCTGTATCGGCGCGGAAAAGGTAAACAGCAGGGCCACCAGCAGCGCGGTGCAGGCACTAAAAGGGTGACTCGAAAACAGGGCAACGTCTTTCACGAATACCCGGTCCAGGGCGGAAATCGCAGCGCCAAAGATGATTCCCGCCTTCAATGCCACCGGCAGTGCCGCCATCAGCCGGCGCGATAGCCCGGAGAGACTGAACAGCAGTGCGATGGCCGCAAGGGTGAGCGATAGCGCGGTCATTACCTGGAAGCGCTCGGGCCCTTCCGGGTAGCCGCTGACGATGAACGTGAGCACCAGCGGAAACGCCGGGGTCAGCATGCCCGGTGCGAAGGGTTCGCCAAATAGCAGGAACGACGCGCATAAAAGGGTGTTCGCCAGCAGCAACAGCGCCAGGGATTCCTCAAAGCTGAGACCGAAGTAACCGATCATCACCGGCGCCATGATCAGGCTGGTGCCGCTGGCCACTACCACTCCCTGCAGAAACTGCGACGGCACGAACTTAAGGTGCAGGAACGGAACCCGGAAGGTGAACGGGCCCCAGCGCCAGCCCGGGCTTCGCGGTCTGGCAACGGACGGGTTGGAAACAGGGGGATCGGCTACGCCGCGGGTATTGGGGGTCTGGTTCATCGCCATGTGCTCGTTATTTTTATTGACGTTTCGAGCTTAGGCGGCCCCCGCGGCCGCGGCCATTATTTGTCAGGTAATCGCCGCGCTCATCAGCGGGCGATACAACAGCGGGTGATCATCCTGTACCGCCGCCAGCTCCGCGTCACTCACCACCCGCTGGTTGTCGTCGCGGTATATGTGCCCGATCAGCAGGCGCGGCTGCACCAGCTGCGAGGTGGAAGACAGGGTGTCGTTGTACACCGTGAGGTTGACGATGCCATCTTCGGTGGTGAGCGCCAGCGGATAGTCACTGGTGTGGATCAGGCGTCGCGCCAGCTGCTGCCAGTTGTCCGGCAGTGCCCCGGCCGCCTGCAGCCGCTCCAGCACCGCCCACCCTTCGGGGGCATCGCTCTGCAGGGTTTCCATGGTGAGGTAAAGGGCCAGGCCACAGGACAGTGCGGTGCCATTGTGCAGGTGCGGGCGCAGGCCCTGGGGATGCATTACCAGCTCGTAGATGTTGGGATCTTGCAATAGCGACGAATCCACCCGCGGCAGCATAAACGCCAGCCAGGCGCGGTTGGCGGAGATAACCCGGCCGAAATTATCCAGCGCGAACGCAGGTTCCGGTTCCGCCCGAGCCATGGCGTTCTGCATCGATTTGTTCATCCACGCCGCCAGCTCCGGGGAGTCAAACACCGACTGGTCGGCGGAAAAGCCCGCCGCGGTGAGCAGGTAGGCGCGATCGCGCCCGCTCAGACCGAAACAGTCTGCCAACGACGCCGCCACCAGCCGAGAAGGCTGTGAACGGCCGGTCTCGAGGAAGCTAATGTGGCGGGTGGACACACCCAGCTCTTCCGAAAGCTGCTCCTGGGACATGCCCAGGGTCTTGCGCCAGAAGTGCATCAGGCGCCCAAACGCGCTTTCGCCGCGGGATTGGTCCACCAGGGATAGCGGTGTACTGGTCTTCATGGGGTCGGCCCGTATTTTTGTTATGTGCGCCTGCAGCGCAGGTCGCTCTCTCGTCGCATTGGTCAATATAAATCCAACTCCGGGCGCAGCCAACCCGGGGCGCGGCTGATAGAATCCCCTCCTTCGAGTCGTTTCAGTCCTTCCCAACCCCGCTGTACCCCTATGACCAAACTCAATCCGCGCCAGGCGGAAGCAGTCAAATACGTCGACGGACCCTGTCTGGTACTGGCCGGTGCCGGTTCCGGCAAGACCAGTGTAATTACACGTAAAATCGCCTATCTGATTGAAGAGTGTGGCTATCAGGCACGAAATATCGCTGCCCTGACCTTTACCAACAAGGCCGCGCGGGAGATGAAGGAGCGGGTTGGCAAGCTGATCGTGGGACCCGACGGCAAGAAATCCAAGGCCTCCCACGGCCTCACCGTGTCCACCTTTCATAACCTCGGCCTGAATATCCTGCGCAAGGAACACCGCGCCGCCGGTTTCAAACCGGGCTTTTCCATATTCGACGCCGAGGACGCCCGCGGCCTGATCAAGGAGCTTATGCTGCGCGACGGCGACCTGGACACCGACCTGCTGGACCGGGTGCAGAACCAGATCTCCAACTGGAAGAACGACATGGTCACTCCGCGCAAGGCGCTGGAGCTGGCCCAGAGCCCCGGAGAGCAGGCGATGGCGGTGGCCTACGGGCGCTACTGCGACGCGCTCAAGGCCTACAACTCCGTCGACTTCGACGACCTGATCCTGATTCCGGTACAGCTGTTCGAATCCAATCCGGAACTGCTGTACCGCTGGCAGCGCAAGATTCGCTACCTGCTGGTGGACGAGTACCAGGACACCAACAGTTCGCAGTACCTGATGGTGAAAATGCTGGTGGGCAGCCGCGGCGGCCTCACCGTGGTGGGTGACGACGACCAGTCCATCTACGCCTGGCGCGGTGCGCGTCCGGAAAACATGAGCCAGCTGAAGCAGGACTACCCCAACCTGCGGCTGATCAAGCTGGAGCAGAACTATCGCTCCACCAGCCGCATCCTCAAGGTGGCCAACCACCTGATCGCACATAACCCGCACGAATTCGACAAGGCGCTATGGTCCGACAAGGGGCTCGGGGATGAGATCCGCGTGCTCAAGACCGCCAACGAAAACGAGGAGGCGGAGCGGGTCGCGAACGAGATCTTCCTGCAGAAGGCCCGCCGCGGCGCCAAGTTCATGGACTTCGCGGTACTGTACCGAGGCAACCACCAGGCGCGTCTCATTGAGATGAAGCTGCAGGAAAACCAGATCCCCTACCAGATGTCCGGCGGCACCAGCTTCTTCGCCCGCGCGGAAATCAAGGACGTGATGGCCTACCTGCGTCTGCTGGTGAATCCGGACGACGACAACGCCTTCCTGCGCATCATCAATACCCCGCGCCGGCAGATTGGCACCAGCAGCCTGGAGGCGCTGGGCAACTACGCCAAGGGTCGCGAGATCTCCATGCTGCGCGCCTGTTCCGAGATCGGCTTCAAGGAGCACATCACCGAACAGGGCTACGAGCGCCTCAACCGCTTCGCCCACTGGCTTGAGGGCGTGGCCCGCAACTGCGCCGACAATAGCCCGGAAACTGCCCTGCGCGAGATGCTCGATGACATCGACTATGCCGGCTGGCTTTCGCAGAACGCCAGCAGTGAGAAGGTGGCGGAGAAGCGCATGGAGAACGTCTACTGGCTGCTGGACAGCCTGATGAAGACCATGGAGGGCACCGACGACGAGCTGGAGCAGGACGTGCGCCTGGAACAGGCCATTTCCAAGCTGATCCTGCGCGACATGCTGGACCGCCAGGAGGAAGAGGAAGCCACCGACAAGGTCAGCCTGATGACCCTGCACGCGGCCAAGGGTCTGGAATTCCCCCACGTGTTCATGATCGGCATGGAGGAAAACCTGCTGCCGCATCGCAACAGCATCGAGGATGACAATATCCAGGAGGAGCGCCGCCTCACCTATGTGGGCATCACCCGCGCACAGCGCACCCTGACCATGACCCTGGCGGGCAAGCGCAAGATGTTCGGCGAGAACCAGGACACCACCCCCAGCCGCTTCCTCGATGAAATGCCGCAGGAGGACTGCATCTTTGAAGGATTCGCCAAGGCGACCCCGGAGCAGAACCAGGCCAAGGGGGCGGAGACACTGGGCTCGCTGCTGAGCATGTTTGACTAATCGGCAGAGCTGCCGATTAGTTTTGTCGCAATACCCGCTGCGAAGTCTGTTCGTCAGATGGCGATACAAACGCACCATTCACCGGGTTGGTGAGCAACCTTCGCAGCCGGTATAGTGATTGCCCCTGTAGTATGCGTGGCAAGAAGTAATGAGCCACAGGGGAAACATCAAAAAAAGAAAAAGGAATTCCCCCTTGGCTGCCCGCCCAATCCCCCACACTCTCCTATTCGTGCTTGTGTTGGTCCCAGGTGCATGTTTCGCAGCTGCGTCACCAGTGCCCCATGTCACCGGTAGTGTGGAAGTGTCGATCCAACACGGCACCATCAATGCCGAGTTGCAAGTCACCCATATTCCCCGGGTCGAGAATCACCACTTCCTGCTGAACAGTGGGCTCAATATCCAGCATATTCGTAGCACCGATGGATCAACCACGTATTACTACAACCGATCCGCAATGACGGAGCGATTCGGGGAAAGCCTTGCCTACACGATCCCTGACAATACCGGCGAGAACAACTTTATCCCCACCGGTCTTACCTGGAAATATACGGGCAAGTATCCCGTGATCGCGGAAATAGACCAGGCAGCGCGTTTCGACTGGAAAGGCAATATTGCCTTCAACGGGCGCTCACTCAGGACGGATGGCATGCAGTCAGCCTGGTTCCCGCAGTTCTATGATGCGGAGCACGACCGGCACTATTACCAGGTTACCTACGACATCCGGCTAAGTTGTCAGGACTGTGAAACCCTGTACGTGAATGGCAGTTCTCCGGTGCGGGGACAAGTGGGCCGCTTTGTCGCCACGCGGCCAGTAGAACCACTCCTGTTCCTTGGTAGCTACACGATTGCCAATCACGGCAACAACCGGCTACTGGGCAGCGCTCTCACGCAGGAGGAAATGGAACGCGGGCTGGCCATTGTCACGCGCTACCAAGAACATTTCGCGGCAATGTTCGGGCATCCCTTCAAACAGGGCGGCCTCACCTTAATCGACACGTCGCCTGTAAGCCGAAAGAACGCGTGGATGTGGGTATCCAGCCCCAGTATCGTCAACGTGAGCCATGAAAATGAAATTCTCGCGGATCTGCTGTCCAATGACCGCGAACGCCAGATCCGCGAAGCAGGATTTATAGCCCATGAGCTGGCCCATGTTTATTTTTCCAATTACCGCGACTTCAACTCCGACTTTGGCCTGACCCTCAACGAATCCCTCGCCGAGTACCTATCCCTGATCGTTGTCGAGCGGGAATTCGGCCAACCCGCAGCCGCTACCCTGCGACAGAAAAAACTACAACGGGTAGTGAAGGTATCGCCACCCTCCCTGAGCGCGGTACTGGTGGACCCGGGCAAACTGCACGGCAACTTTATCCGCTACGAGCTGGTTCCCTCAGTCTGGGTACAGCTGGAGCAAGAGATCGGGCGCGAGCGCATGTTGCAGTGGATCACCGCCCTGCTGACCCGGGAAACCCGGTTTACCGACTTTAGCTTTGCCCAGCAGGTCCTGCGCGAAGTACTCGGGGAAGGGCCATTGGCAGAGCAGGTCATTGAAAAGTACTTCCTTTCAACTGCCTACCTGACAGAGTTCAATGAACACAGAGTGGACAACTGAACTGCCGCTCCAGGCTTCGTCCGGACGAGACTAATAGCATTTCCACGCGCAGCCCCCTACTGCGTGTAGGGGCAAACCTTGCGCTCACTTACGCCAAGTGGCAGGTACAAAAAAGCCGCTCTGTGAGCGGCTTTTTTGTTTTCGGCAGTAAGCGATCGCTTACTTGCTACCCTCGACCATATGGTCAACGGCAGCCTTCACCTCGTCGTCGGAACAGGTCATGCACAGACCTTTCGCCGGCATCGCGTTGAAACCGTTCAGCGCGTGGGTGTAGAGCGTGTCCATGCCCTTGGCGATGCGGGGACCCCAGGCAGCGGCGTCGCCGAACTTGGGTGCGCCAGCCGCGCCAGTACCGTGACAGGCAGCGCAGTTACCGGTGTAAACATCGCTACCGCTGCGGGCACCGCCAGAAGAGGCCGCTGCCGCCGGCGCTGCCGCCGCGCACTCGTCGCCTTTCATGCAGGTCTTGCCTACCGGGGCGGTTCGCTCGGAGATCTGCTCATCCACAGACTGCGCCACCGCAACAGCTGCGCCAGCCACCACGGCCAGCGCCGCTACGAAATTCAATACAACTTTCATCCATTCCCCCTAAAGGCCCAGCCGGCCTGTAGATTTCGGCGCAATCGCCACAAACCTCTACCAAACAGCCGCGCATTATAAGCATAGCGCCCGCCCCTGCGAAGGCCCCAGGGCCACCGAGGTCGACTCAACATGTCCAAAATACGGAATTCCAGAGGACCCGAAGGGAATTTCGCTGGCTTGGCCCAGACAAACTAGACTGCTTTGGGTTATTGGATATTTCAGTCAAACCACGGAAGAGGTACTCCCCGTGACGGAAAGGACTCACTCTGTAAACGCCCCCCAACTGGTCGTGCTCGCCCTGTTGTTTACAGTGGCGCTGCTTCCCACCCGCGTCGGCGCCACGGAAGGTGGCATCGGTTACTACGTGCCGGGCACCATGGCGACCCTGATCGACCGCGCGCCGATACAGACCGGCTGGGTGGTTAAGCCTCAGTACATGCATTACAGCGGTGATTTCGGCGCTACCGCCGATACCCCCATCGCCGGCCTGGTAGCGGCAGGTATCGATGTGAAAATCGAGGCTGTTGCCCCGGGGCTGCTGTACACCTTTGATGACACGGTCCTCGGCGCCAAATACACACTTGGCGCCTTTCCCTCCTGGGTGGATGTCAGCGTTACCGGCACCATCGAAAGCAATTTCGGTAATTTCAGTCGTCGCGATTCGGTCTCCGGCCTCGGCGATACCACCCTGATCCCTGCGCTGATGGCCTGGCAGGAGGGCTGCTGGCAATACAACTTCATGTTCGCCATCCACGCCCCCACCGGGGACTACGAGGTGGGCCGGCTCGCCAACGAGGGGCTCAATTACTGGGCGGTAGACCCGGTTGTTGGCGTGGCCTACAGCAATCTGGAAAAGGGGTTCAATGCTTCAGTATTTACCGGTGTGCTGTTCAACGATGAAAACTCAGACACGGACTATCGCAGCGGTCGCACCTTTCACCTGGATGCCAGTGTTCAACAGATGATCAAAGCCGGCGACGGGTTCATCACCCTGGGACTCAATGGCTTCTGGGGCCAGCAGTTCAGCCCGGACCGCAATCCGGGCCGCTTTGTCGACGAGTTCAAGATGCGCTCGTCCGGCATCGGTCCCGTCCTCGGCTACATGTTGCCCATGGGCAAAGACAATATTCTGCTGGAGCTCTCCTGGCTGCCCCAGACCGATACCCGAAACACCACCGAAGGAGAGTATGTGTGGCTCAAGTTTGTGTATCAGTGGCAGTGACAGCTCAGGCAATACTTCGAATCTAGATCCGCTCGATCACCATAGCGATACCCTGGCCGACGCCCACGCACATGGAGCAGAGCGCGTAGCGCCCCCGCCGCCGCTGCAGTTCCGCGACCGCGGTATTGATCAGGCGCGCACCGCTCATCCCCAGCGGATGGCCGAGGGCAATAGCGCCGCCATTCGGGTTTACCCGCGGGTCGTCGTCCTG
The DNA here is from genome assembly GCF_036563125.1 of Microbulbifer sp. Taxonomy (GTDB): domain Bacteria; phylum Pseudomonadota; class Gammaproteobacteria; order Pseudomonadales; family Cellvibrionaceae; genus Microbulbifer. The sequence continues at coordinate 3,898 of NZ_DATCMV010000116.1, read as the reverse complement.
TAGTCCCAACTGGCGCAGCACCGCCAGTGCCTGGGCTGCGAAGGCCTCGTTCAGCTCAATTACATCCATCGCCTCAAGGCTCAGGTTCAGCTGCCGCAGCAGCTTGCGCACCGCCGGCACCGGCCCCATACCCATCAGGCGCGGTTCCACGCCCGCACTGGCCATACCCACGACCCGCGCGCGCGGCGTCAGGCCGAATTGCACCGCAGCGTCGTCGCTCGCCAGCAACAGCGCACAGGCGCCGTCGTTGACCCCGGATGCATTGCCCGCGGTGACGCTGCCACCGTCGCGAAACGGCGCGCGCAGAGCGGCAAGCGACTCCAGGCTGGTGTCCGCCCGCGGGTGTTCGTCGGCTGTCACCATTAGCGGCTCGCCTTTGCCGCGCGCCACCGGCACCGCTACCAGCTCCTCATCGAACAGCTTTTCCGCCTGTGCGAGCGCGCACTTCTGCTGGCTGCGCAGCGCAAAGCGGTCCTGATCCTCACGGGAAATACCGTAGCGTTCGGCGACATTTTCCGCGGTCTCCGGCATGGAATCGGTGCCGAACAGGCGTTGCATCTGCGGGTTGATAAAGCGCCAGCCGATGGTGGTGTCGAAAATTTCCGCCTGCCGCGAGAAGGCCGCATCGGCCTTCGGCATTACCAGCGGTGCGCGACTCATGGACTCCACGCCGCCGGCGATGGCCAGTTGCGCCTCGCCACAGAATATCGCCCGCGCCGCCTGCCCCACCGCCTCCATACCGGAACCGCACAGCCGGTTCACGGTGACCGCGGCGCTGGCCAACGGCAGCCCGGCGAGCAGTGCCGACATGCGCGCGACATTGCGATTGTCCTCACCGGCCTGGTTGGCGCAGCCGAAGAACACCTCGTCCAGAGCCTCCCAGTCGACATCCGGGTTGCGCGCGATCAGTGCGCGCAGCGGAATCGCGCCCAGGTCGTCGGCGCGCACCGACGCCAGCGCGCCGGCGTAGCGGCCGATCGGGGTGCGAATACCATCGCAGATCAGTGCCTGTTTCATTGTTGTTGTTTTCCGCAAGCTGAATCACAAAAGGGGAAATCACAAAAAAGCCGCGCCCGGGGGCGCGGCTTCTGGGGCTGCTTCCGATCAGAAGCGGTAGCCGAGACGGACGCCAATGCTGCGCGGCCGGTTGGTGGTGATACGCGCGTCGTAGTCGTTCTCGTTGCGATAGATCTCGGCGCGCTCGTCGGTGAGGTTGCTGACGAACATGTCCGCCGACCACTGCTCGCCGCTGAGGCCCGCCGACAGATTCACCAGGTCGTAGGCGGCCTGTTTCTGGCGCAGGCCCACATCCAGGCTGTTCCAGGAATCGTCGGTGTGCGACCACGCCATCTGCACATAGGCCGGCATGGCACCCAGCTCCATCTCGTAGCGCGCGGTTCCCGTCAGCTGCATCTCCGGTACAAACGGCATGGCGGTGCCGCTGGGCGCACTGACAATCCCCTCAAGGCGATCGTCGTCGGTCTGGTAGTAGTCGTCCTGCAGCTCCGCCGCGTTGAACGAGCCGGACAGCGACAGCAGCAGCTGTTCGCTGGCAGCGTAGGTAAGGTCAAACTCCATACCGTGGGTGCGCGACTGGCCCACGTTGGTGATCAGGGTCAGCGGCGATACCTGGTAGTCCAGGTAGGCGTACTGGAAGTTTTCCCAGTCGACCCGGTAGATACTGCCGTTGAAGCGCATGCGGTTGTCCAGCAGCGTGGTCTTCCAGCCGAATTCGTAGTTGTACACCCAGTCCGGTGAATAGGCCGGCGACACATTGCCCACCTGCGCGCGGTTGACGCCGCCGGGACGGTAGCCTTCCGAGTAGGTGGTGTAGAGCATCACGTCGTCGTTGAGGGCGTAGCTCAGGTTGACCTTGTAGGTCTCGCCCTCGTCATCGGTAACCGCATCTACGTTCGGGTAATCGACACAGGGGAAATCGGTACAGCGGCCGAGGTTGCCGGCAAAGCCCACCAGGGAGTTTTCCAGTTCGAAGTGGCGGATACCCACCATCCCGGTCAGCTTATCGGTCAGGTCGTAGCTGACTTCACCGAACAGGGCGCGGTCGGTGTCCTTGCGCACCTGCGCGGTCTGCCACACCACATGGTCGTTCTCGATCACCGAGTCGTCGGTGCTCAGGTCCGGCACCTGCCAGCGCAGGTCGAAATCGTGCACCTGTTCCTGATAGAAAGCACCGGCGATCCAGCGCAGGCGACCCTCCTGGTCCGACTGCACCCGCAGCTCGTGGCTGGTGCGGCGAAATTTGTTGTTCTCGTCGATGTACTGGGTCGGATCGGCGCAGCCGCCCATGCTGTTGTAGTAGAGGCAGTCGTAGCCGTAGTCCGCGTACAGGTTTTCCAGATACTCGGCATAGGCGGAATAGTCGGAGGCCCAGTCGCTATCGCGGTCCAGATGCGCGCCGGCATAAGTCACTTCAAGACCGCCGACACTGCCCTGCACGGTCAGCGAGCTCTGGGTCCAGCTTTCCTCATATTTGTCCGGGCCGAAGCGCACCACCTCGAGGTCGCCCACATCGTCCGGGTCGTGATCGAACACGCCGTTGGTGTCCTGCTGCTGGGTATTCACCCCCAGGTTCGCGGTCCAGTTATCGTTCAGGTCAACCTTCAACTGCGCGCGCATGCCCTCGGTGACGCTGTCGTTGAAGTCCTCTTCGACATACTTGTCACTGTTCACGGTAATACCGGAGGCGGCGTAGGTGCGGCTACCGGCAACGCTGTCGATATAGCCCGCGTCTTCCTGGCGCCAGCCGACCACCCGCAATGCCGCCCGCTCGCTCACCGGCAGGTTGACGAAACCCTCGACGGAATTACCCACACCGCCGTTCTTTGTGCTATCGACGCCGACATCCATGCCCGCTTCAAATTTCTCGGTGTCCGGTTGATTGGTGATGATGCGCAGGGTACCGGCCTGGGCGCTGGAGCCGAACAGGGTACCCTGGGGACCGGACAGGGTCTCGATACGCGCGACGTCGTACACGTGCACGTCCAGTACCTGGTTGATGGTGGTTACCGGCTGCTCGTCCAGGTACACCGCCACACTCGGCTGGGAGCCTGAGTGGTTGCCGTCACCGCCGGAGGAGATGCCGCGCATGTATACCTGCGCGATGCCGGGGCGGGTGGACTGGAAGGACACCGCCGGCATGAAATTGATGTAGTCGTTGAAGTTGTTGATGTTCTGCTGTTCGAGCTTTTCGTTGGTCAGCGCCTGTACTGCAATCGGTACATCCTGCAGGTTTGCTTCACGCTTGGTGGCGGTCACCACCACTTCTTCCAGGGAGGCATCCGCCCAGACCAGCGCGGGAGCCAACAGCGAGGACGCGATCACCAATGGCAGGCGTTTTTTCACAAAGCCGCCGAGTTTCGGTGCGCAGAGTTTTTTATCAATTGTCATTAACACTCTCCGTTGGTATTGCAGTTTTTTCTGTTGTTTTTTTGTTGTTCGGCACTTCCACTCAAAGCGGGTAGCGGGACATAACCTCCTGACCCAGTGCGTCGATCAATGGTTGCAGCTGCGGCACAAACGGCCGGAACTGCGACAGGCCGTCGCGGTATACCGGCTGGCGCACCTGCTCGGAACTCGCGGTGTGCACCGCGCGTTTGTTGTTGTGGAAATCCACACAGGCCTGTTCGAACGGCAGCCCGCAATAGTCGAGCAGCCGGCGCACCTGCCCCTCGAGATCCGCCACCGTATCCTCGTACTGCACGCGCAGCACACGGCCAAGCAGCACCGCATCGAAGTGGTCCATCAGGCGCAGGTAATCGCGGTAGTAGTGGCCGAGCTCTGCGAGGTCGTAGCTGAAGCGCTGGCCGCGGGCAAAATGCTGTTTGAAATTGGAAAAGCAGCAGGCGATGGGATGGCGCCTGGCGTCGATGATTTTCGC
>NZ_DATCMV010000173.1:0-9022 GCF_036563125.1 Microbulbifer sp. | reverse complement strand
TTCATAGCGGTGCGGGCACGGTCGTACGGTAACCGTTCGACGATGCTGAAACGCGGGCCGCAGCGTGTGCAATTGGTAAACGGGTAGCGAAAGCGTCGGTTTTCCGGATCACAAATTTCCTGCAGGCAGTCCTCGCAGGGTGCGAGATCCGGTGGAAGTACTGCGGCAACCTCGCTGCCGGTTTCGCTGGCACGGATGCGGAAACCACTATCCTGCTGAAGCGGGATGGGTGTGCTTGCAAGGTACTCGATTTCCACAAGTGCGGGTTTTTGCAGTGGCAATGTTTGCAGGAATCGACGCAGGTCCGTGCTCGTGCCCTCTATTTCCACTCTGACACCGGTGCAATTATTCACCGCCCAGCCACTCAGTCGGCAAGCAACGGCGAGTTTATAGATAAACGGGCGAAAGCCGACGCCCTGCACCAGCCCGCGAATATCGAGTCGAAGTCGTTCTCGAGCTTCAGCATTCATCGGTGTGTTCAAATTCCAGGCTGTCGAGGATGATGTCTTGCGCTTCCGGGTGGTGGATGTCCGGTTGTTCCTCGATATGTAATCGCAGTCCTTCCAAACCGGTGCCGGCCGTGGCCTGCTCGAAATGTTCGCGCAGGTGCTCGGCGGAAATATGAGCCAGTACCCCCAGGCGAAGTTTCGCGGCGATCAGGCGACCGTCCTCGGCGGCCGCGAGCCGCTGAATCTTTTCCAGCAGGTTATTGATCAGGGAATGTTCGTGCATAGAGAACCTCCGGAGTGTGTGTTTAGCAGGGCAAGAATCTCCTGTTCCACAATTTCTGCGGCGGCCTGTACCGCCGGCGACAGGCCGGCACTGATGGCGAAGTTCTCGCCACAGATCCCATAGATTTCCAGCCGTTGTGGCAACGCTTGTATCAGGCGGCCCATCTCCAGGGCCTCGCCGAGATTGATGCCGTGGCTCGAGGTGGTGCAGAGACTGGGCAGAATCTCCGCCGCGAGCCCGTCGAGGCGCAGGATCGCGCCGGTAGTGAGATCGTCGTCTGCCACGGCGTCCACCAGGCAGACATAGCGGTCTTTCCACACCTCCAGCAGGTTCGCCATATCGCCACCGTTTTCGATACACGGCACCGCCGGTTCAATGTGTGGCCGCAGTCTATGCAGCACGTAGGGGCCGACACTGTCGTCACCGCGAAAGCGGTTGCCGAGACTGATTACCGCCCAATCACTCATGACGCTGTCCTCTCGGCGCGCTGCAGGTGCATTTTCAGGAAATGGGTGGAGCAGGAAATACACGGGTCGTAATTGCGGATTGCCTGTTCACACTGCGCTTGCAACTGCTTTTCAGGCAGGTACATAAACTTCGGCAGCATCACGCGCAGGTCATCCTCGATGGTTTTCTGGTTCTGCGAAGTAGGCGCAACGATCTTTGCCTCGGCAATTTTGCCGGCGTCATCAATTTGATAACGGTGGTACAGCAGCCCTCTAGGTGCTTCGGTCGCGCCATAGCCCATTCCTGGTTTGGGTTCCGCATGTACATGGGCAATATCGGGCTGGCGGTAATTTTCGATAAGCCGCACGGCCTCATCGAAGGCAAAAAGTACTTCGAGGCTCCGCACTACGATGCTCTGGAACGGGTTAGCACAGAACGGGGCAAAGCCGATCTCGTCCGCCAGTTGTCGCACCAGTGGTGACAACCGCTCGTAGTTCAGGTTGTAGCGCGCCATCGGGCCAACAAAATAGGCACCGCGTTCAATCAGGGTACTGTGTAGTGCGCTGCTGTACTCGACATGCTCCTCGCGGAAATGGCCGTCATAGTCGCGTACCGGGATCGCGAGTCCGCGGGTTGAAACAATGGAACCCCGGTTCATCGGGTATTCTTCGGGATGGGACAGTGCGACAAACTCGTACTGGTCGGACAGCGCGCGCTCGAATTTTGGAAATGGGAGGGACGCCGCCCAGCGCACGGTCTCCACGGCCATGTCCCGCGCGTGCAGCAATTGTTCGCGCAGCGGCTGAAGCTCCCCCGCACTCGGCACCCGGTAGAAGCCCCCGACCCGCACATTGATCGGGTGCACCTCCCTGCCCCCCAGCAGGCTGACGATGGCATTGCCGGCTTTTTTGATCTGCAGGCCGTCCTGCACAAGCTGCGGGTGGTCTTTGGCCATGGCAACAGCCCCGGGATAGCCGAGGAAGTCTGGTGCGTGCAGCATATAGATATGCAGTGTATGGCTCTCGATCCACTCGCCGCAGTAGATCAGTCTGCGCAGTGCATGCAGTTCTGGCGGTAGCGTGAGACCCAGGGCGTCTTCCATCGCATGTACGGCACTCATCTGGTATGCAATCGGGCAGATGCCGCAAATGCGCGCAGTGATATCCGGCGCTTCGCGAAAATCCCGGCCGCGCATAAATCCTTCAAAAAAGCGCGGGGGCTCGAAAATCTTCAACTTTACGTCGTGCACGCCGGCGTCGTCATAGCGGATGTACAGAGCCCCCTCACCTTCCACGCGCGCCAGGTAATCGACCTTGATGGTTTTACTTTTGGCCATCGTCACCTTCCTGGCGCCGGCTCTCCGCTTCGAAATCCGGAGCTGCGGCATTGAAGTTGCGCAGGTTTTCGATCACCACCGCTTTCTCGGCACCCAGTTCGCGCTGCCACCAGTGGCACAGGGAGGCCGTATTGGGGTTTTCTTTCGGGCCGTAACATCCGTAACAGCCGCGGGAATACGCCGGGCAGATAGCGCCGCAGCCGGCGTGTGTCACTGGCCCCATACACGGGGTTCCGTGCGCTATCCAGATGCACACATTGCCGCGCATCTTGCACTCAATGCAGACCGAGTGTGCCGGTACCTGCGGCGGGCGCCGATGGAGGTAAGCACTGATGACTTCCAGCAGCTGGCGCTTGTTGATCGGGCAACCGTGCAGCTCGAAATCCACTGCGACATGGGCACTGATGGGCGTGGAGGTCTTGAGGGTGTCGATATAATCCGGATGAGCGTAAACCGCGGCGATAAAATCCTCCACATTCGCGAAATTCCGTAGCGCCTGGATGCCGCCCGCGGTGGCACAGGCTCCGATGGTCACTAGTACCCGGGACTGCGCACGGATCTCACGGATTCGCCGCGCTTCATCCGCAGTGGTGATCGACCCCTCCACCAGCGACAAGTCGTAGGGCCCGGGGGACGGGTTGCTGGAGGCTTCCATGAAATAGGCAATTTCCACACAGTCCGCCAGCTGCAACAGTTCATCCTCGCAATCCAGCAGGCTCAACTGGCAGCCGTCGCAGGAGGTGAATTTCCACACCGCCAGGCGCGCCTTGGGTTTGGTGTCGCCTAGAGCGCGCGTAGGTTGAACCACGATTGCACGCTCCCGTAACGGAAAACCGGCCCGTCTTTACACACAAAATTCGGCCCCCACTGGCAGTGGCCACAGAGCCCGGTGGCACATTTCATATTGCGTTCCATCGACAGGTAGATGGCGCTTTCAGGAACTCCCTTGCCAAGCAACGTCTGTATGCAGAAGCGCATCATCACCTCCGGGCCACACAAAAACGCTACTGTGCACTGGCCGTCGATGTGCGCGGCCTCCAGTGGCTGGGTAATGACGCCAACCCGCCCGCGCCACCCGCTATCAGCTTGATCGACGGTCACGGTGAGTTCCAGGTTTCCCTTGCCGTGCTCGGATTCCCAGCGCTCCAGCTCCCGTCGGTAAAGGAGTTCTTGCGGCCGGCGCGCGCCGTAAAACAACCGCACTCGCGCGGCACGCTGGCACCCTCCCAGCAGGCTGTAAACCAGCGGCCGCAGGGGCGCCAGCCCCAGCCCGCCGGCTATGATCAATATCTCCCTGCCGGCTGCAGCTTCGAGTGGCCAACCGCAGCCAAAAGGGCCACGTACACCAATCACTTCCCCCGGTTTCAGTCGCGCAAGCGCCTGTGTTGCCAAACCGTGGCTGCGGATGGTGTGTGCGTAGCTGTCGTCATCTGCCGGCGAGCCGCTCATGGATATAGGCACTTCACCGGCCCCAAACGCGTACAGCATATTGAATTGGCCAGGCGCAAATGGCGCTGGCCGGTTCGTGGATTCGGGGCGAATTTGCAGGGTAAAGGTACCCGTATATTCTTCGCGGCGTTCATCGATCCGAAACAGCGTCGGTATCATTGACCGCGGTCCAGGGGCGGACGCTGCAGGCTGTAAACATCCATCAGCTGCATACGGGTTGCGCGCAGCCGCTGGGTGACGATGCGCGAGAAGCGCTTGACCAGTTCATAGCCCATTTCGGTGTCCGTTTCGCATTTCTCCCGCAGGCACTTACCATCGAGCCGGATTGCATGCACCTCATCCACCGCGCGGGCATCAAAGGTCCAGAGATAGGGAGGGAACAACCAGGACCAACCGAAGATGTCCCCGTTGTGGAGTGTTTGCAGACACAGTGCACCGTAATTGGGGACGAAACATTCCACCGCTACTTGCCCGTCCCGGATCAGGAAAAAGTGATCCGCAGGCTCATTTTCCCGCGCGATATATTCGCCGGCATTGTAAATATGGTTTTCTCCACAGCCGGCGATAAAGTCCAGGTGGCTTTCGTTCATGCCGTTGAAGAACGGGTGCTCGTGCAGCAGTTGCGCCATGCTTTTCATGGTTTTTCCAGTTCTCTTATACGTTGTAGTTCTTCTGTGAGGTCTATTCCCACCGGACACCAGGCAATACAGCGACCACAGCCGACACAGCCAGAGCTGCCAAACTGATCGTGCCAGGTGGCCAGTTTGTGGGTCATCCACTGGCGGTAGCGTGAGCGCGTATCCGGCCGCACCGCACCGCCGGTGATGTAGCTGAAGTCGCCGGTAAAGCAGGAATCCCAGCGCTCCCAGCGCGCTGCGTTGTCACCGCTGAGGTCTGTGGTGTCTTCCACCGTTGAGCAGAAACAGGTGGGGCACGCCATGGTGCAGTTGGCACAGCTGAGGCAGCGATCCGCTACCTTCTCCCATGCCGGACTTTCGTAATTTCGATACAACAGGTCCTTGATATCCGAACTGTCGAAGTGCCGCGGGCCCTTTTGCATCTGCAGTTTTGCAGCCTGTATTCCCTGCTGTACGCGCTCGATGTGCTGTTGTTCTGCTGGCTGTACCGGTAACTGCCGTAGAATTTGTTCGCCCCGTTCGGAACCGGCGGCGATCACAAAAAAGTGTGTTTCACCGTCAATGACTTCCGTCATGCTCAGGTCCGTTGGCAGCGTTACTTCCGGCCCGGTATTCATCGATGTGCAAAAACAGGTGGATGCGGCGGCGGTGCAGTTCACCGCAATGACCAGTAATGGTTTTCGTCGCCTGGCGTAGCTGTCGTTGGAAAAATGCTCGCCCAGAAAGACCCGATCCTGAATCGCAATGGCGTGCAGCTCGCAGCTGCGGACCCCGATAAACGCCAGTGAAGGCACCGGCTCTTCGACCCCAACGATCCGGACTCCAGTGGTATTTTTCTCCGCCCGCCATATCTCGCGCCGCGGCAGCTGCAGGAATTTCTTCCAGGAGTGGGGACCGGCGGCGTAGCCGAAATAGGCACCGTCATCCCTTCTTTTTATTCGGTACTGGCCTTTTTCCTGTTCATCGGTCCAGCCGCGCGGCAGGTCGCGTGCACTGTGGATATCGTCATAGACAATCGCGCCATCGCGTAAAACCGGCCCGACCAGCCGGTGTCCTTCCGCACCAATGATCTGGATAAGCACATCCAGGTCGTCTGCCTGCAGCAGGAACTTTTCCATGATTCCACCGCCCTACCCGGTCCCGGGCCGCCAAAGATTGTGCACGAATTGCCTCTGTGGAATGGGCGGTAACAAACGCACAGAACTATTATTCAGGCAGAGTGTAGAAACTGACGGTACCACTTGAGAGGAGACAGGTGACAATGTCGAATGAACATCATCACGAAGCACTATCCAGAACGGTCACAGAGAAATTACGCAATGGCCAGGTGGTGACAATACGCCCACTGGACAGGGCGGATATCGACCTTGAGCGCGATTTCATCATCAATCTCTCGCCGGAATCCCGCCATTTTCGTTTTCTCGGTGGCGTCGGCGCCCCAAGTGAAATTCTTCTGCAGCAGCTCACAGATATAGACCATGACCAGCGGGAAGCGTTTATCGCCACAATCGAAAGCGATGGTGGAGAAAAGGAAATCGGTGTTTCCCGTTACGCGCTTGACACTGCGGGCAAATCCGCCGAGTGCGCGGTAGTTATCGCGGATGACTGGCAGATGCAGGGGCTTGGCACCCTGTTACTCAACCGTTTGATTGAATCTGCCCGTGCACGGGGTATTGAGCACCTCTACTCGATCGACTCGGCGGCGAATTCCCGGCTGCGTGAAGTGGCGCGCAATATGGGCTGGGATTGCCGCACCGATCCGGGAGATCACACCCAGGTTATCTATACCCTCGACCTGACCGCGGTTTAACGAAATGTGTCGATGCGGGGTTGCCATCAATTGCCCCGTTTGATCGCAGATGTACATTAGGAAATAACGAATGAGAATCGGCATAAATGGACTTGGTCGTATTGGCCGACAAGTACTGCGCATCGCACTTGAATCCCATCACGGCGGTATCGAAGTGGTGCACGTGAACGACCTGGCCAGTGTGGAAAATCTCGCCTATCTACTGGAGCTGGATACCACCTACCACACCCGCGACATGAAGGTTCACGGTGAAGGCAATGTACTGCTGGTTGACGGTCAGGCAATTTCTGCCAGTTCAGAGAAAGATCCCACCAAACTGCCCTGGGGTGAAAAAGGCGTAGATGTTGTATTCGAGGCTACGGGAATGTTCCGTACCAGAACCGGGGCCGCCAAGCACATCACGGCGGGCGCGAAAAAAGTGCTTATTTCCGCACCGGGCCAAAGCATGATCGATGGTCATTTTGTGGTTGGCGTCAACGATCACCGCTATGACCGGCATCGGCACAACATCATTTCCACCGCTAGCTGCACCACGAATTGCCTGGCGCCTGTGGCCAAGGTCCTGAACGATGAATTCGGTATCGAGCACGGCATGATCAATACCATCCATGCCTATACATCCTCGCAGAATCTCGTTGATGGCCATGCCAGCAAGTTCCGCCGCGGTCGCGCCGCGGCGGCCAACCTGGTGCCCACAACCACCGGCGCGGCAGCGACCATCGGCCTGATCCTGCCGGGGTTGGCGGGCAAACTGCACGGATGTGCCGTGCGCTCGCCGTTGAAGTGCGGTTCTTTGCTCGATCTCACCTGTACCTTGAAAAAAGGTACCAATGTCGACGAGGTCAACAATGTATTCCGGCATTGGGCGGAAGGTCCGTTAAAGGGCATTCTTGCGGTGGACGACCGGGAACTGGTGTCGAGTGACATCGTGGGCAAGCCCTACAGCGCCATCATAACCACCAAAGACACCCTGATGGTGGGCGACAAATTCCTTAAGGTGTTTGCCTGGTATGACAACGAGTGGGCGTTTTCACAACGCTGCGTGGATATGATCACGCGGATGATGTAGCCACCAGTGAAAGCAACGCTCTGATGACGATCGTCACCATTACCCTGAACCCCTGTATCGACAAGACGGTATCCGTCGCGCAAATCCTGCCCAACTGCAAGCTCGCCTGTCGCGACGTGGGCGCGTATCCCGGCGGTGGGGGCCTTAACGTAGCCCGTGTTATTACCCGGCTAGGCATCGATGTCTCCGCCTACTGGACGTGCGGTGGTGAAAATGGCCGCAAGCTTGGGCAATTCCTCGATGCCGAAAAGGTCCGGCACCTGCCGATTCCGATTGCGGCATCGGTGCGTGAGAACCTGATTGTTCAGGAGGAGTCCAGCGGTAACCTCTTCCGCTTTGGCATGCCGGGCCCCCTGCTTGCGGAAACAGAGCGAAACCAGTGGCGGGAGCAGGTTCGCCAAATCCCCTCTTCCACCCAGTACGTGGTGTTTAGCGGAAGCTTGCCCGAGGGCACGCCACCGGAATGGTACGGCGAGCTGTTGCGGATGGTACCCGAGGGGATACATGTGGTGGTGGATACCAAAATGGCCGCACTGCGACACGCACTCGCGGTCGGTGTGTATCTGATCAAACCCAATGTGCGCGAATTGGAGGAGCTGGTTGGGCGGGAACTCACCGATGACACAGCCATCGAACAAGCGGTGCGCGAAATCATCGACCGCCGCGGTGCCGAAGTGGTGCTCCTGTCCCTCGGCAGGGCGGGCGTGATACTCGCTACCAAAGATGGACTGGAGCGCATATCAGCGCCGTCCGTTCACCTGCGGAGCAAGGTCGGGGCCGGCGATGCCGTGGTCGGCGGGCTACTGTCTGCCCTATCACGGGGTATGGCGCTATTGGAGGCGGCAAAATTCGGCGTGGCTGCCGGCGCCGCAGCCGTCATGACTGAAGGAACCGAATTATGCCGCAGCGAGGACGCCGAGCAGCTGTTTAAACAAATGTGACCAAGCCTTGAGATCGTTCTATTCCGAGCTTGTCATTTTTGCGGCGGCAAATACGAGCAGCACACGATGATTTCCGCCATCGTCCATCAGTGGAATTCGCTCGCCTGCAATCACTTTGTCATCCACTGTCAGTTCGCCGATAGTGCGCGGACATTCGCCGCAGTTTTGCACTTCTATTTCATACCGGCTGTTGCCGAAACGCAGTGACAGGCGGAACTCACCCCAGGTTTCCGGCAGGCAAGGCTTAATTTCCAGACTGTTACCTTCGAGAATACGCACGCCCAACAACGCTTCCAGGGCACCACGATACAGCCAGCCGGAGGCACCGGAATACCAAGTCCAGCCACCGCGCCCCTCATGGGGAGGAACCCCGTAGACATCGCCGGCGAGTACGTATGGTTCGGTGCGATAGCGGGCGACGCCCTCCGCGCTGTCGGTATGGGTAATTGGGTTCAACAAACTGAACAGGTGGTGCGCGCGCTCGCTGTGCTCCAGTCCCGCTGCAGCCCACACTGCCCAGGTCGCCGCATGGGTGTACTGGCCACCGTTTTCACGAATACCCGGTGGATAGCCTTTGATGTAACCCGGATCCTTCTTGGT